>NZ_CAMQXC010000086.1 GCF_947038635.1 uncultured Cetobacterium sp.
TTTTAGATAACCTCTTCAGCATTCTATAGAGGATATCAACTCTTTATACGAAAGATTTGAAGAAGTTTTATTCGCTTCTTTAGAAAATTTTGCTGAACCTGTTCCAGGAATGCTAGAGCTTCAAAAAGAATTAAGAGATAGAGGATTAAAGATTGGAAGTACAACAGGATACACAAAAGAGATGTTAGATATTGTTGCTCCTAAAGCAAAAACTTTTGGTTATTGTCCTGATTTTAGAATCACATCAACTGAGGTTCCTGCAGGTAGACCATATCCATACATGATCTATCAAAATATGATTACTTTAGCTGTTCCAAATGTAAGCTCTGTTATAAAAATTGGAGATACAACTGTTGATATGAAAGAGGGAAAAAACGCTGGTGTTTGGGCTGTTGGTATCTTAAAAGGTGGAAGTGAACTTGGACTTTCACAAAAAGAGGTTGAATCTATGGATCCTGCTGAGCTAAAAAAATTAATGGATGCAACTGCAAAGAGATTATACTCTGCTGGAGCTGACTATGTTGTTGAGCAAGTTGGAGATCTTCCAAATATAATTGATATTATTAACACTAAAATGAATGCTGAAGAGGTTATCTAAAATGAATAAACTTACATCTGAAGGGGATATAAATACCTCTTCAAATCGTAAAAGTTGGCAAGAAAAAAATATAAACTATGAAACTAATTGTATTCTTAGGGATGATGAAGAAAGCTTTCTTCATCAATCTCTTTCCACACCATGTTTAAATGTTTTAAAAAAATCTAAAGGCATATATTTAGAAGATACTTCTGGAAAAATCTATATGGATTTTCATGGAAACAATGTTCATCAAGTTGGATTTGGAAATGAAGATGTTAAAAACGCTATCATTAATGAGATGGAAGTACTTCCATTTTCACCTAGAAGATACACAAATAACTCTGCTATAACTTTAGCTCAAAAACTTTCTAAAAAAACCAATGGCGTTTTAAATAAAGTTTTATTTTCACCAGGTGCAACTTCCTCTATTGGGATGGCAATGAAACTAGCTAGACTTGTCACTAAAAAAGATGGTTTTCTGTCTTTTTGGGACTCCTTTCATGGAGCCTCAATAGATGCTATATCTTTAGGAGGAACTGCTCATTTTAGAAATGGCATTGGAAGTCTTCTAACTGGATGTGAACATTTAATCCCTTATAATAGTTACAGACCAATTTTTGATGAAGATACTTTTCTAACTATTTTAGATTATACTCTAGAAAAACACAGAGATATTGCAGCCTTTTTTATGGAAACTATTAGAAATACTGAAGTGGAGATTCCATCATATAAACTTATGAGAGAGATAAGAGATATCTGTACTAAGCACAACACCCTTTTAGTTTTAGATGAAACAGCTATCGCCATGGGAAGAACTGGAAAATTCTTTGCCTTTGAACATTATGATATTGAGCCTGATATTGTTATTATTGGAAAAGGACTTGGTGGTGGAATATTTCCAATATCTGCCCTTTTAACAAAAGATGAATTTAATATCGGTCAATACACATCTTTAGGACACTATACTCACGAGAAGTCCTCTGTTGGATGTGCTGCTGCTAATGCTGCAATAGATTTTATAGACAAAAATAATATTTTAGAAAAAACATCTAAAATGGAAGAGTTTATTTTAGAAAAATTAAATATATTAAAAGATAAATATGAAATTATTGGTGATGTAAGAGCTATTGGTCTACTCTTTGCTATTGAACTTGTAAGAGATAGAAAAACAAAAGAAAAAGCCGATTCAGAAGCTGATAAAATCCTTTATAGTTGTCTTGACTTAGGTCTTAGCTTTAAAGTTTCTAGTGGAATTTTAACACTTTCACCACCACTTATTATTGAAAAACATGAACTTGAAAAAGCTCTTAAAATTCTTGAAGAGAGTATAAAAATAGAAAATAAAAAACTTTTTGGAGGAAACAACCATGAATAACAATAACTTAACAGATAAACCATATATTCTTTTAACACCAGGACCACTTACAACATCTTCTGGAGTTAAATCAGCTATGCTTAAAGATTGGTGTACTTGGGATAATGAGTATAACTCTTTAGTTCAAGATATGAGAAAAAGAGTTTTAGATGTTGCTGAAGCTGGAGATGACTATACTATGATTCCTATGCAAGGAAGTGGAACTTTCTCTGTTGAGGCCGTTTTAACTAGTGTTATTGGAGACAATGAAAAAGTTTTAATCCTTTCAAATGGTGCTTATGGAGATAGAATGAAAACTATTTGCGATACAGCAAAAGTTAAAAATATTATCTATAAAATCGAGCAGACTGAAACTTATGATCTAGCTCATTTAGAAAATATTTTAAAGGAAGATAAAGAGATTACTCATGTTGCTGTTGTACACTGTGAAACTACATCTGGAATTTTAAATCCAATTAAAGAGATTGGAAAAATTGTTAAAAATCATGGAAAAACTTTTATTGTTGATGCTATGTCTAGTTTTGGTGGAATTCACTTTAGTATTCCTGAATACCAAATTGATTTCTTAATTAGTTCATCTAATAAGTGTATCCAAGGTGTTCCTGGATTTGGATTTATTATAGCTAAAAAATCTGAACTTTTAAAATGTGAAGGAAAAGCTCGTTCTCACTCTTTAGACATATTTGATCAATGGAAAGTTATGGAAAGTGGTAATGGAAAATGGAGATTTACTTCTCCAACTCATGTTGTAAGAGCCTTTTACCAAGCTCTTTTAGAGTTAGAAGCTGAAGGTGGAGTTAAAGCTAGAGAGGAAAGATACAAAGAAAATCAAAATAAACTTGTTAATGGTATGGAAACTCTTGGGTTTAAAGCTATTATCTCTTTAGAAAAACAATCTCCTATTATAACTACATTCTATGCTCCAAATCACCCTGATTACAAGTTTGAAACTTTTTATTCAAAACTTAAAGAGCAAGGATTTGTTATATATCCAGGTAAATTAACAAAAGAGGAAAGCTTTAGAGTTGGAAATATTGGTGAAGTTTATGCTACTGATATAGATACCTTAATAGAGTGTGTTAAAAACTCTATGTTTTGGAGATAATATATGCTGATGGAAGAGCGTAGGCAACTTATCCTAAATGAGATAAATATTAAAAATATAGTTTATGTTAAAGATCTTGCAAAAAGATATAGTGTGACTATGGAAACTATTAGAAAAGATTTAGAAGATATTATAAATGAAAATAGTGATATTCGAAAAGTCTATGGAGGAGCTTTAAAAAGCTCCTCTAATATAGTTGATGAAAGCTATAATTTAAGAAATGAACTTTTTTCTAATGAAAAGAGTATTTTAGCCGAAAAAGGAGCTAATCTTATTAATGATGGAGATTCAATTTTTTTAGATGCTGGAACTACAGTTTCTAAAATAATTCCCCATTTAAAAAGTAAGCAAAATCTTAAAATTGTGACAGTTTCTATTTCTGTTATTAATGAATTTATAAACTTTTTTAGTGGTATTGATCACACTCACTCTATATTTCTAGTTGGGGGTGAAGTTAAACCAAATCTTTTATCAACCTCAGGAGTTAAAGTGGCATCAGATCTTGAAAACTATTTTTTTGATAAAGCATTTTTAACTTTAGATGGAATATCTCTAGAAAACGGTATAACCTCACACAATCATGATGAAGCATTAGTTACTAAAACTGCTTTAAAACAATCTTTAGAAAATATATTTTTAATTACAGATGAAAAGTTTGATACTTCTAAATTTTATAAAGTTTGTAATTTAAACCAAGTTAACTCCCTTGTATCAGTAAATACTGAAAATAGTTTTTTAAAAAATTTAGTTAAAAATTTTAATATAAATCTCTATTAGTATGTTATAATTTTTTTATTAAATAATGGAGGTAAACTATATGAAAAAAACACTGTTTATACTTAAAAATTGTGATAGTTGTGATACAGTCAAAAATTTATTCAATAATAGACACGATGTAACTATCTATGATTTAGATACCACTAAAGAGTTAGCAGAAAAACTTCATGTCACTAAAGCTCCTACTTTGGTAGTTGAAGATTGGGAAAGTGTTACTAACTATGTTGGAATTGAAAAAATTAAAGAGTATTTAAGTGATGAACCTACACCTAATTATCCTTGTGTTTGTTCTGAATAGTTTTACTGATTAAAGGGGGATTTTATGATTGAATTTAAAAATGCATTAAAAAATGGAGATTTAGAAAAATTAAAACTTAAACTAGAAAATGGAATTGATGTTAATGATAGAAGTGGTGAATACAGATACCCTATCCATAAAGCAGTTTTATTAAAAGATACTGATATTGTTAAACTTTTTTTAGATTATAATGCAGACATTAATATCCAAGAACCACTACAAGGTAATACACCTATTAATCTTGCTATTTTTAATAAAGATTTTCAAATGGTAAGTTTTCTAAAAGAAAACGGTGCTAATTTAGAGATTAAAAATAGCTGGGGAATGACATCTTTAGAATATGCTACATACCTAAAAAATAATATGAGTTTTGATGATATTGATGATATTATTGAAATTTTAAAATAAGTTAAACATCTATAGAGGGAGATATTTGTAAAAATATTTCCTTCTATTTTTTTATGAAGGAATTTTATTAAACTATTTGTATACTTTCTGTGAGATTTATATTTTCTTTTAGGAGGAGTGATAAGATGGTAAAAAAGAGGTTTTATAAATTCTTTGCTATTACTTTTATATTGTTTGGTACCTCTAATGTTTTAAAAGCTAATGCACAAGATAGCACTGTTGTAGTTGCTATGGGGAATACTTCAGAACCTGAGAGTGGATTTGATCCAGCTTTTGGATGGGGTGCTGGTGAACATGTTCATGAACCTCTTATTCAAAGTACATTAACAACAACAACTCAAGATCTAAAAATTGCTTATGATTTAGCCACTGATATAAAAGTTTCAGAGGATGGACTTCAGTGGATTGTTACAATTAGAGATGATGTTCTTTTTACTGATGGGAAACCTTTAACTGCAGAGGATGTTGCATTTACTTATAATAAAGTCAAAGAGTTAAGTACAGTCAATGACTTTACTATGCTCGATAAAGCTGAAGCTAAAGACAAGAAAACTGTTGTTTTTTATATGAATAAACCTTACTCTATTTGGCCTTATAGCATGGCTAATGTTGGAATTGTTCCCAAACATGCTTATAATGAAAATTATGGTCAAAACCCTATTGGTTCTGGTCGATATATTTTACAACAATGGGATAAAGGTCAACAAGTTATTCTAAAAGCAAATCCTAACTATTATGGAAAAACTCCAAATATTGAAAATGTTGTTGTTTTATTTATGAGTGAAGATGCTGCTTTTGCAGCCGCTAAATCTAATAAAGTTGATGTTGCATATACAACACCTTCTCTTTCACAAGAAAAAATAAAAAATTATAATATTCTTGCTGCTCACTCAGTTGATAATCGTACTTTTAATCTGCCAACTGTTCCTAAAAATGGAGATATAGGAAATGATGTTACTAGTGATTTAGCTATTCGTCAAGCTATTAATATCGGATTAGATCGAG
The DNA here is from genome assembly GCF_947038635.1 of uncultured Cetobacterium sp. Classification (GTDB taxonomy): domain Bacteria; phylum Fusobacteriota; class Fusobacteriia; order Fusobacteriales; family Fusobacteriaceae; genus Cetobacterium_A. The sequence goes on from NZ_CAMQXC010000086.1 coordinate 5,549, forward strand.
AACGTTTAATTAAATATATTTTAAAAGGATATGGAACTCCTGCTTATAGTGTTGCTGATAAAATGCCTTGGTTTAATAGCAAAACTATTGTTGCTTATAATCCTGAAAAAGCAAAAGAGATTTTAGAGAACTCTGGTTGGAAAGTTGGCAAAAATGGTATTCGAGAAAAAAATGGTATTCCTGCTAAATTTAATCTTTTATATCCTGCTAATGACTCTGTAAGACAAGCATTAGCTGCTGAAACATCCAATCAACTTAAAGAACTTGGAATTGAAGTTACTTTTGAAGGTGTTGGTTGGGATACCGCTTACAATAGAGCTCAATCTGAACCACTTGTATGGGGATGGGGAGCTCATACTCCTATGGAAATGTACAATATATACCACACAGCACCAAATAGTAATTTAGCAGCTTATTCTCCTTATTCTAATAAAGAGGTAGATGAGTTGATGGATAAAGCTCTTGCTACAAATGATTTACCTAAATCTTTTGAACTTTGGAAAAAATCTCAAGCAAAAGTTTCAAATGATATTCCATGGATTTGGCTAGTTAACATTGATCATCTATATTGGGTTAAAAATGGTCTTAATGTTGCTGAACAAAAAATCCATCCTCATGGACATGGGTGGTCTATTGTTAATAATGTTGATCAGTGGTCTTGGAGCAAGAAGTAATGAAGATTCCTACCTCTATTATCAAACAGGTAGTTAGAGCTATTTTATTAATATTTTGTGTTAGTGTTGTTTCTTTTATTTTAGTTTCACTATCTCCTCTTGACCCTATACAAATGAATTTAGGTCAAACAGTTAAAGGATCTATGTCTCCTGAACAATTAAAAAAAATTCAAGATTATTGGGGAGTTAATACTCCCCTAACTGAACGCTATATATCTTGGATTAAGGATTTTTTGAGAGGAGACATGAATATCTCTCTTTTATACAGAAGACCTGTTATTCAAATTCTTCAAGAGAGGTTATCTAGTTCTTTATGGTTAATGGGTATTGCTTGGATTTTATCTGGTTTTTTAGGATTCTTTTTAGGTGTTTTAGCTGGCTTTAAAAGAAATAAATTAACTGATCATATTATTCATAAATATGCTTTAATTTCAGCAAGTATTCCATCTTTTTGGTTTGCTTTGCTTTTACTTATTGTTTTTTCAGTTTGGTTAGATATTTTTCCAATTGGAATGAGTGTTCCTATAGGAGTAGATTTTTCCAATGTAACTTTTAAAGATAAAGTCTATCACGCTATACTACCTATTATTACACTTATTTTTATTAATTCATCAGCTATAATTTTACATACACGAGAAAAAATGATTGAAGTTTTAGATAGTGACTATGTTTTATTTGCAAAGGCTCGTGGAGAAAATACTTTTAGTATAGTCTTTAGACATAGTATTAGAAATATTCTTTTACCAGCTATAACACTGCAATTCGTATCTATAAGTGAAATATTTGGTGGTTCTGTTTTAATTGAAACTGTATTCTCCTATCCCGGTCTTGGTCAAGCCACTGTAAAAGCTGGACTTGGTGGAGACGTACCTCTTTTATTAGCAATAACTGTTGTTACTGCAACAATTGTTTTTTTAGGAAATTTAATCGCAAATATTTTATACGAAATAATTGATCCTAGAATAGGAATAAAAAAGAAAAAGGAGTGATAAGATGTTAGCTAAAGTAAATAATAAGCAAAAGAATATCTTCATGCTTAGTTTTACATTTATGTTTTTAATTGGAATCACTCTTTTAGGTTGGCATCTTTCTGAGAGTTCTTTAAAAGTTGATTTTACTCAAACCAATATTTCTCCTAATTCTAAGCATCTCTTTGGAACAGATTGGATGGGACGAGATATGTTTAACCGTACTCTTTCTGGTTTATCAATGAGTATTCGAATAGGGGTTATAACTGCTGGTATTAGTTCTATCATTGCTCTCTCTCTAGGTACCTTTGCAGCATTTGGTGGTAAAACAGCAGATGGAATTGTCACTTGGCTAATTGATTTAATTATGGGAATTCCTCATATTCTTTTATTAATTTTAATCTCTTTTGCATGTGGAAAGGGATTTCTAGGTGTAATTACTGGGGTTACCTTAACTCACTGGCCTAGTCTTGCTAGAGTTATTCGAAGTGAAGTTTTATCTCTTAAAAATAGTGATTACATATCAGCTTCTCAAAAACTTGGAGTTAGTCGATTTCATATTGTCAAAAACCATATGATTCCACATCTTCTTCCACAGTTTTTGTTAGGTCTTATTTTATTATTTCCTCATGCAATACTTCATGAAGCTAGTATTACTTTTTTAGGATTTGGACTTGCTCCTGAACAACCTGCTATTGGTATTATCTTATCTGAAAGTATGAGATATCTTTCTACTGGTAAATGGTGGCTTGGTCTTTTTCCTGGAGCTTTTCTAGTTTTAATTGTTATTTTATTTGACTATGCGGGACATAATTTAAGTAAAATTTTTAATGTTAATCAAATTCATAAGTAGGAGGATGTATGGATAAAACTACCAACAAAGAGATACTTAAAGTTAAAGATTTATCTATCTCTTTTACTCAATATAATGGTTTAAAAAAAGAGACACTACAAACTATCCATAACTTAAATGTGTCTGTACATGAAAAAGAGATTGTTGCCATTGTTGGTGCTAGTGGATCTGGTAAAAGTTTACTAGCTCATAGTATTTTAGGAATTTTACCATATAATGCTAACTTGAAAGGTGATATTTACTTTTGTGGGAATCTTTTAACAGAGGAAAAAAAAAGAGAGGAACGAGGTAAAAATATTGCTTTGATTCCTCAAAGTGTTTCCTACTTAAACCCTTTAATAAAAATTGGATCTCAAATTAGAAAAGGAGACAATAGTATAAAAGCTAAAGAAAGATGTTTAGAAATTCTTAAAAAATATAAATTAGATGAAAAAGTTGCTAATATGTATCCCTTCCAACTTTCTGGAGGAATGATTCGTAGAGTACTTATATCAACAGCTGTTTATAGTTCTCCTAAGCTTATTTTAGCTGATGAGCCTACTCCTGGACTTGATCCTAGAACTCTAAATCATGTTGCAGAGCATTTTCAAGAACTTGCAAGGGAAGGCATGGGAATACTTATAATTACCCATGATTTAGATATGGCACTAAAAATAGCTAATAGAATTGTTGTTTTTTACGATGGAATAACTATTGAAGATCTTTCTACAGATGATTTTTCTTCAATAGATAATCTTAATCACCCTTATACAAAAGCATTATTTCATGCAATGCCTCAAAATGGTTTTCAATCATTCTCTTTAGATTGCTCTTTACAAAACTCTGAAAAAAAAGGATGCTCTTTTTATAACAACTGTTCACATGCTTGTTCTAATTGTTTAGGGGAGATTCCTTGGAAAAAAACAAACTCTGGTTTTGTAAGATGTCTTTTAGAAAAGGAGGATAAAAATGCTCTTAATAGCAAATAATATCTCTTATAGTCATATTCCTAATGGAAAAAATATTTTTAATAATTTGAATTTTAGCATTAATAGTGGTGAAAGAGTTGCCATAACTGCTCCTAGTGGTTTTGGAAAAACAACTCTATGTAAAATACTTTCTGGATATGAGGTTCCTAATAGTGGTGTAGTTCTTTTAGATAATACACCTATACATAAATTTAAAGGTTATTGTCCTATTCAGATGATTTGGCAACACCCAGAGCAAGTTCTTAATCCTAGACTTAAAATGAAACAAATCTTAAAAGAGTCTGGAGAGATAAATGATAAACTTTTAAAAGATTTAGGTATTCAAGAAAAATGGCTTAACCGTTTTCCACGAGAACTTTCTGGGGGTGAGCTCCAAAGATTTTGTATAGCACGTGTTTTAAATAAAAAAACTAAATTTTTACTAGCTGATGAAATTACAACTATGTTTGATTTAATTACTCAAAGTCAAATATGGCAAGTTATTTTAGAGTTTTGTAAAAAAGAAAACATCGGTATTGTTATAATAAGTCACTCACAGCCTTTAATTAATAAAATTTGTACTAAAGAGC
>NZ_CAMQXC010000087.1 GCF_947038635.1 uncultured Cetobacterium sp.
ATTGTTATTTTTTCCTGTTTTTTATTAATAAAATATTAAAAAATAAATAAGCAGGTACTGGGAATGTACCTGCTTATTTTTAAATTAGAAAATTTTTTCATCAATTTGAGAGAAAATTGATGAGCATTAAAAGTTCAGTAATTGAATTATATCTTAAACGTCCTATTTTGTCGAACTTTTAACTGGTTAAGTTATGTTCGTTATTTGATTATTTTTTATATTTTTCTTAACTTTTGTCTATTTTTCTTTAGTCTTTTATTATAGTACCTTGATATATTCTTTCACTTCTAACACCGGGTTTTATCTCTCCATTTATTGAGTAGATTGTATCTCCTATTTTTACAAGACCCTCTCCACATGGAGCCATAAATGGCACTTGACCTATTGATTTCCAAGTGTTATTAGCTGCATCATACACTAACATCTCTTTATTCCAATTGAAATCTTGTGGATCCATAGTGAAATAGTTATGCTTATACTTATCTAACTCCTTACCTTTTAAAGATCCTAATTTAAGATTTGCATCATCCCAAATATCTTTATTAAATCCACCGATTACTAACATCTCACTATTATTTAATTTTACAGAGTTAGCACCTAAAAGAGATATTCCTTTATTTTTTAACTCTACATCTTTTACTTTTACCCATGTATCTTTAGCAAAACTATATGCATAACCATCTGTAAACGCTACACCTGTTCCTCCACCAAATACATATAAAAGATCCTCTGAACCATTATTTAAAATTTGACCAACTGGTTGACTTCTTTCTGTTCCCGGGAACATTTTTAAACCTGTTGTTTTTCCAGTTGCTAAATTATATTTATAAAAATTCTTACTATCTTTCCCATCCTGTTTTCCAGTTACAATATATATTTCATCCCCACGTAGTACTGCAACACCACTATGATAATTAAATGGTAAAGCTCCTACTGTTTTAACTACAACATCTGTTTTATCAGCATTTAAAGTTATTAATAAAATCTCATTTGATACTCCTGTTTGATATGTTCCACCAACATAATAGATACCTTTATCTGTAGATATTGCAGTTCCATATCCAAGCTCTTTTGGCAGTTGAGTATGTCTAACTACCTCTAAACCATTTTTCACTTTTTTCATTAAATACAGATCTGAATAAACTACCTTTGGTCCACCTTCAAGAACTGATTTGTGTGGAAAGTTTGCTCCACCAGCTACAACTACATAGTCACCTATGTTTCCAGCTAAAGGTCCAGCTACCCCTTTTTGTACCTCATAACCTTTTGGAACTGGTAGATCTTTAATATATCTCCAAGCTACATCTGTGTTTCCACTAGTTTTTGTTGTAGTTCCAGAGCATCCCGTTAATATTAAAGTTGCCAATGATAAACCTAATATGATTTTTTTCATAATACCCCTCCTTGTTATTAGTTTCAATTATTTTATATACTTTATCACTTTTATTTTGTCAAATTTTTTTAAAAGTGATTTTTATATTTATCTTGGTTTTTTTATATTTTTATACTATAATTTAAGATAGTATTTAAAAATTTTAATAAGATTTTAGGAGAGTTTAATGAACTATTTTTTACATAAAGATTTTATAATTTCTGAAAAGAACAAAATTAGAATAAAAAAATATTTTGAAGGTATAAAAACTATTGAAACTGTTGTTTTTTTAAAAAACAAAGAGTACAAAGCCATTGTTGATATTGAAAGCTTTCTTCATTTAACAAACTTTGATTGTTTCAACTGTTTAACTAACTGTTGCGTACAATTCCCATATGAATTTAATAAAAAATCTAGAAAAGTTATTATTGATAATTTAAAAGAGTATGAAAGTTTAACTAAGGCTGTTTCCATATTAAAAGCTGAGGGATTAATGGAAAGTGAGATAGTTTCATCAATAAAAAAGGATAAAATGCTTATTCCAGAGGAGCACGTAAATACAACTTTTGATAGATGTACTTGTTCATGTGTTCATATTGATAGACATCTTTGTGCTATTCATAAAATATGTATTGATCAAAACTTCTCTTTAGAAGAGATTATTGATACCAAACCTCTTTGGTGTTCTATATATCCTTTAGAGATTATCCAAGATGATGATACTCTTTATATTTTTGTTCCAACTAAAAAGAACAACTATTTAGCAATGAATGACTCTGATTTTCCATGTATGGATATTGATAAATCTACCTCTCCATATTTTAGAAGAGAGAATCCTATTGGATTTAAATTTGAAGATTATAAACCCTTTATAATATCATATTACTCTATTTTAAAATATATATTTGGTGATGTTTTTATTGAAGCTCTTATGAACAATCTCAATTTGAAAGACTCTAAATCAGATGAATTTCAATATATACAAAAAATATAAAAGGCTAATCTTTATGATTAACCTTTTATACATTTTCAAGAAATGGTTTTAATTTTAGTTTATCATATTTAGTAATTGGAAAATTAAATTCAACTAATCTATCTTCAATGTTATAACCTGAAAAATCTATATCCTCAAAGGTTATAATAACTTTTGGATTATTTTTCTTTAAATATTCCTCTAAATCAAAAAGCAAAACCAACTTATACTTTTGCAAATCTTTTTTAAGACCAATATCTTCACAGAGATCTTTTATCATATCCTTATGTAAAAAATGGTAAACTATTGTTATATCTTCAGTTTGTCCAATCTTTTTTTGAGTATCTAAATAGATATTACTTAAAAAAGTCATAGTTAAATTAGCTAAATCAAAACTATCTAACTCTTGAAAATAATTTTTTAGTAATTCTGTTATTTTTTTATATGGAAGAATATAAGCTTTTCCAATAGCATTATTAAATATATAAAACTCGTTTATATTAAACTCTCTTTTATAATCTCTCACTATTGTGATTAGCATAATCCTTAATAAAAGTTCTTTTGTAATTTTAATATCGGTCTTCATATTTTCACTAATATACTTAATTAACTTCTTTGCTTCATTAGTTTTTTGAGGATATATTTTTTGTAAATTCCCTCTATATTTTTTTTTAGAAATCTCTATTATTAAATTTATTTCAAAATTCGTATAAATATCTAGTTTTTTTAAAAAAATTATAAAATCTTTATGGATTTCACTTTCTATTGACTTTATATCTGTACTAGAATCTTGATACTTTTTTCGAAGTATAGCTATATACGATTTTATTTCTAAATCTAAATAAACAAAAGTACTATCTTTAATATTTGTAAAAACAAAGATCTCTTTTAGAACTTTATGAATTTCATACTCCTCTTTTAAGTTTTTAAACTTATTAAAAATTTTATCAAATATTTTTGGTAAATATTTTTTCTCTATAAATATTTTTATTAAATATAGATTAAAAAATCCTCTTTTATCACTTTCTTTTCCCTCTAAAATAATCCCATATCTAGTAAGATTTTTTATCTCTAAATGAAATTTTTCCAAAATCTCCTTTAAATTATTTAAATCATTTGTTAAAGTTCTTCTTGTTACACCAACCTCTTCGCAAATTTGACTTAAATTTATTATATCTGTTTCTAAAAATTTTAAAATTACATACATCTGTCTTTCTTCAGGAGTAAGACTCTGATCTTTTCTTAGCTTTTCTATTATTTTAGGTACCTTATTAATTTTATTATGAATGTTTTCTACGGTTTCCTCTTCAAATAAGTATTCTAAATCTTTTATATACCTTTTTGCTTTAAATTCAGAAATATTTAAAATCTGTGCTATTTCACTAATCGAATAGATATTTCTTCTTAAACAATACATAATTTTAAAGTGTATTGATGTTACATTCATAACTTCACCTCTTCATTTATACCTAAGTAATTAAACTAAACTATTTAATCCTCTTTCTATTGCTTTTTTATCTATTTTTTCTAAAACTCTCAAATAATTAAAAGATGAAATTCTTTCAACATTTGAATCTTGATTTGTCTCATCACTTAATATCAAATCATAACTATTAATACATTTTGAATAATTAAATTTCAAATGAAATAATGGCATAATATCTATATTTATATGCGGTATTTGCTTTTGTAAATTCTCTTTTAAATATAGATCATGTGGTAGTATTATCTCATTAAAAAGAAGTAAGATATTACTTATTTCTTTTCTATTTTTTTCTATTATTATTTTTTTTAATACACTTAAAATAATAATTTTATCATAAAAATATATCTTAAGTCCTGTTTTTATTAGAGTTTCATCAAGTATCTTTAATAATCTTTTATCATCATTATTAAGTTTAGAAGAGTACACCTTTAAAATATTATTTTCATATTTAAACAGAGACATATAAAGCTTTTTCAATAGCAATTCTTTAAATCCTTTTTCAATATTTTCAATATTTAATTGTTTTTTTAATTCACTCATTAATAGCTTCGCTCTTTCTATTATTCCCTGTTCAAAAAAGTTTTCTTTATTTTTTAAATTTAATAAAAATGAGAAAATTTGTTTCCTATAGTTTGATGAGTAATTTTTTAACTCTTCTTCAACTATTTTTTTTATCTCAATATATTGTTCCAAATTATTATATTCATCAGCAAATTTAAACCCTTCAAAAGTATCCACACAAATTTTTAAAGCTAAAGAGAACGCTATAATAAATTTAGTTGATGCTACATCTGAAAATGTAAATATTTTATAAAGCTTTTCTGAAAGTTCATTAACTTGAGAATCTTTAAAAAGATTGTAATAAATTGTTAATGGAGATATTGTAAAATCACATTTTACAAATATTTTTATAAGTTTTTTACAAAATAAATTTTTCTCTTCATGAGATAGACTTATCAATCTTAATCCTTTTGCATTTTCATATCTATAAATACTTCCATTCTCTCCTAACATATTTTTTACTACTAAAAAATATCTATTTATAGAACTTCTTGATATTTGAAACTCATTTTTTTCTGCTTCTAAATTTATAAAACCTTTAAATATAAATTTTATATATAGATAATCTATAATATCCTCTGAACTCATAAACTCTTTACTATTTAAAATATACCTCCACTGGTCATTTTCTAGTTCTAATTGATACTTTCCTGTTTTTAGCTCTATCAAATTTAAATCTAAATCCTTTAAAGTACCATTTAATTGAGATATATTTTTAACCAAAGTTTTACTATCCACATCTAAATATAACGCTAAATCATTTTGAGAAAAACGTCCATGATATAGCAAATTCAATATTCCTACATTTGTAGAATTCAAATAAATCACCTCCCGAAGGTAAATTTTAACACATTTATCATTAAAAAAATATATGAAAAATTTAAATATTTATAATACAAAAACTTCTATATAGCCCATTTTTTCAAGATATTTTGCAAAAAAAAAGGTCTATTTATTAGACCTTTAAAAATTTTATTTTATTTTTTTTAATATATTCTCAGTTATTGGATTAAAAATGGTATTTATCTCATCTTTATTCTTATCATACCCCTCTACAGATAGATTACAAATACTTGAAATCATTGGTAGTTCTCCTAGTAGATCTAACCCATTTTCACTTAAAAACTCTCCTGTAGACTCTCCATTAAATAGTTTTATCTTAGTTTCGCAACCTGGACAAACTACATAACTCATATTTTGAACTACTCCAATTACATCTACATTCATCTGTTTTGCCATTTTTACAGCTTTTGCAACTATCATAGATATCATATCCTGTGGCACTGAAACCATCACTATTCCATTTAAAGGTATTGATTGCATCACTGTAAGAGCTACATCTCCTGTTCCTGGTGGCATATCTATAATTAAATAATCAAGCTCACCCCAGATAACATTTTCCCAAAACTGTTTAACAGCTCTTCCAATAATTGGACCTCTCCATAGTACTGGATCATTTTCATTTTCTACTAAGAAGTTTAAAGAGATTACTTTTATTCCATCCTTTGTTACTACTGGATAGATATCATCTCCTTTACCACCTGCTCTTTCACCACTTAATCCAAGTAGTCTTGGTATACTTGGTCCTGTTATATCTGCATCCATTATACCAACTTTATATCCTTGTGCTGCTAATTGCTTCACTAATAAAGTTGAAACTGTTGATTTTCCAACTCCACCCTTTCCACTCATAACACCAATTACTTTTTTTATTTTATTTGCAGGATTATTAACTATTCCGCAACTTGTAGATTCTTTTGAGCACGACCCTTTTGATGGGCATGAATTACAACTTGACATATTTATGTCCTCCTTTTCAGTACAGAAATTAAGAAAAATTATATTTTCTCATATATGCACATTTTAGTATAGTTTAATTCATTTGTCAATTTCATTTTATAAATTAAAATAGTTAAATAGATTTTGTTCGATTTCATACTTTAATTTTAACTCATACTCTACTAAAGGCTCTCCTTTTTTCCCTAACTTTTCTTGAGCACTTAAAACACTTTCAACCTCTCCTAAATAGAAGAAGTTCTCTCCTGATTTTTTCTTTAAAAATGCCTCGATTATATAGTAGTTATTTGCTATTTTTCCCTCTCCTGTTAAAACTCCATTTCTACTTATACATCTATTGCTTTTAGAAAACCACGTAAATCGTTGCTCATCATAAAATACATTATCATACGCTACAAATGGCAAAGAATCATCTAAAGTTATAAATATTATTACCTTTTTTTGCTCTTCAAATATTGTATACCCACTTACTTGATAACCATTGTTAAAATCCAAATTTAAATTCCAAAACGCCTGTTGTTTTGTATACTCCTTATATCTTAATATAGTTTCTTTCTCCTTTTGTTTATAATTTTTTAAGACATAGTTTAAATTATACTCAATTAAATCATCTATTAACATTTTAAAATAACTATTTTTTTCATAGCTCTCTTTAAATCTCTTTTTTAAGCTATACTTTTCTCCTAATTCAGCTAAAGGCTCAAACTCCTTTATTGTAGATAAGCTTGTAAAAATATTTTTAGATAGATGTTTCATAGCATTTTCAATATTTTCTCTCTGCTCTACTAAAAGGTAATCTTTTTCTAAAATTCTCTCTATATCCTCTGTGGTGATATCCTTATTTAATAGTAACTCTTTTAGAATAACCATTTCATGAACTCTCTTACTTGGAGTAAAAATACTTGATAAAAATATCAGATAATTTTTTTCAAGTTTTGACAGTGTTCCTAAAGAAAGTTTAGGTCTTAAGACTTTTAAAATCTCATCATAATCTTTTCTAAACTTTAGTATAACACTAGGTTCTATCATATCTCTTTTAAAGAAATCGTTAAGTAGTGGTATTCTTCCTAACTGCTTTTCTAAAAGATTAAAGTCATGCTCTATATTCTTTTTAGTTGAAAAGTTTGTCTTATTTATATTTTCAAAAATTCTTTCTTTTACAATATTTTCAAAAGTTATACTACTTTCCCCTGGAATCATATTTGTTCCATTTATTAAAAACTGTTTCATAAAATCTCTATCAAAACTGTTATTTTGAGATATAGCAGTAGGTATTAAAAAGTTTTTCTCATAGTTTCCTATAAAGTCTAATATTACTACATACTCTTTATTATCACTTCTTCTAAGACCTCTTCCTAACTGCTGAATATACACTATTGAAGACTCTGTTGGCCTTAAAAAAATAACTTGATTTACACATGGAATATCAACACCCTCATTAAATATATCCACTGTTACTATGTACTCAATCTCACCATTTTCTAAGCTCTCTATAGTTGCTTCTCTTTCTAAATCAATACTTTTCCCACTTAGCGCCTTACTTCTTATACCTCTTTCACTTAGCTTTTCTGCTAAAGCTATAGCTTCCTCTACTTTTGAGGCAAAAATAAGTCCATGTAGTTTATCTCCACTATAACCATAGTACCTACTTTTATCTATTATGTGATTAACTCTTTCATCTAATACTAGGCTTTTTATTGATGTTTTCTCATCAATCTCTTTTCCATCTATAGATATATCTGAAACTCCAAAATAGTGAAATGGACATAGAAGTTTTTCTTTTAAAGCATCATGAAGTCTAATCTCATAAGCTATATTATGATCAAATAATCCATATATATCAAAATCATCACTTCTCTCTGGAGTTGCAGTCATTCCTAATAAAAATTTAGGTTTAAAATAATTTAATATCTTTTGGTAACTCTTTGCACCACTATGATGTACTTCATCTACTACTATATAATCAAACTCCTCTTTTGAAAATAGTTCTAAATGCTTATCTTTACTTAAAGTTTGAACCATTGCAAAAACTACATCCTTATCTATTAAGATATCTTCACCATATATGCACATCTTTTTATCCTTTATTATAAGTTCAAAACTTTTTTTAGATTTCTCAAGTATTGTTTTTCTATGGGCTAAAAATAGAACTTTTTTAGGATTTGCTGCTTTTACATCAAAAGCGCTTAAGTATGTTTTCCCCGTTCCTGTAGCACTTATTAATAAACCTTTATCTTTGCTCTCTCTTAAGCTCTTAAAAGCTTTTAAAGCCTCTACTTGCATTAAGTTAGGCTCAATTTCTATATTTTTTATAGCTCTTTCTTTTTGAAGGTTTAATAGCTTTTTATTAAGATTATATATCTCTTCATACTCTTTAACTATATCTAAAGTTAACTTAGAAAGTTTATTAAAAGTTTTATTAAACTCATCTAGTGCCTCACTAGCAATTTTTCCCTTTTCTAAAGAGCTTATTTTTAAATTCCATTCAAAATTTACAGTTAGTGCTGTTTGAGTTAAATTACTACTTCCTACTATTAGTGTCCATATATCATTTTTTCTAAAAAAATAACCTTTAGCATGAAATTTTTCATTACTTAAAAGTTTTACTTCTATATTATTATATGAAAGTAGTTTTTTTAAAGCTTTTGGTTGAGTAAAATTTAGGTAATCTCCTGTTAAAATCTTTCCTTTTACTCCTCTATCTTCTAAAACTTTTAACTGCTCTAGTATTAAGGAGATTCCTCCCTCTGTTATAAAAGCTACTGAAATTATAAATTCATCACAATTTTCAAGCTCTTTTCTTATATCTGTAACTATTTTTCTCTCTCTATTTGATAAAAGTTTATGTTGGTATTCACTTTTTGACTCTATTCCAAAGTTAATTGAGCTCGTTTTTAAACTTTCTACTAAGTATTTTTCCATATCTCACCTTTTATTACATTTAATTTGTATAGTATATTATAACATAATTTTTATATATAAAAACGACTAAACTTCAAAAGTTTAGTCGCTCATTAATTTATAT
>NZ_CAMQXC010000088.1 GCF_947038635.1 uncultured Cetobacterium sp.
ATTTTTTAGTGGTTTATTCTTAATATTATATATTTTGCTTACAAAAAAAGAGAGCTAATTAGCTCTCTTTTTATACTATACAGTTGTAATCTCTTTTTCTTTTAAAGCAAGAAGTTGATCAATTGTTTTAATTGTTGCATCTGTTAACTTTTGAACATCATCTTCAAATCTCTTTAAATCGTCCTCAGTTATTTCTCCTTCTTTCTCTAACTTTCTTAAGTTGTTGTTCATATCTTTTCTGATATTTCTAACTGCAACTTTTCCATTTTCTGCTTCAGATTTAGCAAATTTTACATACTCTTTTCTTCTATCAGCAGTTAACTCAGGTATCATTAATCTAATAACTTTTCCATCGTTGTTTGGAGTTAATCCTAAGTTTGAAGTCATTATAGCTTTTTCAATTGTAGGTATTACTGATTTATCCCAAGGATCAATTACTAATAATCTAGCTTCTGGAGCTGATACAGTTCCAACTTGATTTAATGGCATTAATGATCCATATTGCTCTATTTTTATTCCATCTAACATTGACACGTTAGCTCTACCTGCTCTTATTGATGCAAATTTATGCTTTGTAGATTCGATAGCTTTATCCATTTTATCTTTACAATCATTCATTATTACTTGTGCGCTCATTTTACCCTCCTAAAATTATCCGTTTATTACTGTTGTTCCTATTTTTTCACCAAGAACTACTCTTTTTATATTTCCCTCTGTTAATGAATCAAATACAACTATTGGTAATTTATTTTCTCTACATAAAGATATTGCAGTTGCATCCATAACTTTTAAATCTTTATTTAAAACTTCTGTATAAGTAACTTCTGTATATTTTTTTGCATCAGCAAATTTTACAGGATCTTTATCATAGATTCCATCAACTTTAGTTGCTTTTATTACAACATCTGCATTAATCTCTATTGCTCTAAGTGCTGCAGCTGTATCAGTTGTGAAATAAGGGTTACCTGTTCCACCACCAAATATTACAACTCTACCCTTCTCTAAATGTCTTTGAGCCTTTCTTTTTATGAAAGGTTCAGCTACCTTTGGAATTTCGATTGCAGTTTGTACTCTTGTAGGTACTCCTAATAATTCAATTGCGTTTTGAAGAGCCAGTGAGTTTATAACTGTTGCTAACATACCCATGTGATCTCCAGTTACTCTGTCTATTCCTTGTTCAGTTCCAGATAATCCTCTAAATATATTACCACCACCGATAACTATTCCTACTTCTACTCCTAAGTCTGCTATCTCTTTTATTTGTTTAGCATATGAAGTTATTGTTTCTGAAGAGATTCCAAATTCTTGGTCTCCCATTAAAGCTTCTCCACTTAATTTTAATAGAATTCTATTATAAATTGGCTTCATCTCAAAACTCTCCTCTATTATCATATTTAGCTTAAAAAAAGGGGGTGCTAAGTCGCACCCCTATACTTTGTTGTATTACGCGTTAAGTTGAGCTGCAACCTCTGCTGCGAAATCTACTTCTTCTTTTTCGATTCCTTCTCCAACTTTATATCTAGCGAAAGAAACTACTTTAATATCTCCTGCGTACTCTGCAACTGTCTCTTTATTTTCAGCTTTTACGAAAATTTGGTCAACTAAACAGCTCTCTTCATAGAACTTGTTCATTTTTCCAACTAAAATCTTTTCGATAATTTGAGCAGGTTTTCCTTCAGCTTCTAATTGCTTTCTAGAAATCTCTCTCTCTCTATCTAAATCATCTGTTGTTACAACTGATCTGTCAACATATTTAGGATCCATAGCTGCTACGTGCATTGCGATATCCTTAGCTTTAGTGATGTTAGCTTCTGTTGCTTCTCCAGTCATCTCAACGATAACTCCTAATTTTCCTCCTAAGTGGTTGTAAGTAGTTACAAACCCTTCAGTAGTTACTTTTTCAAATCTTCTTAGAGACATATTCTCTCCGATTTTTGCGATTAAGTTAGTTATAGTTGTTTCAACTGTAACTCCATCAATCTCAGCAGCTTTTAAATCTTCAACAGTTTTGATCTCTGGTCTTAAAGCGATCTCTACCATTTTTGCTCCTAAAGCCTTGAACTCATCGTTTTTAGCAACGAAGTCTGTCTCAGAGTTGAACTCTAATACTACTGCTGTTTTGTTATCAGCAGAAACACCGTCAAATATTAATCCCTCTGCAGCTGTTCTTCCTGATTTCTTAGCAGCTTTAGCAATTCCTTTCTCTCTTAGTAAGTCTATCGCTTTTTCGATATCTCCGTTTGTTTCTCCTAATGCTTTTTTACAATCCATCATTCCAGCACCAGTTCTATCTCTTAGTTCTTTTACTAATTTTGCTGTAATCTCTGCCATTTTTTCCTCCTAAATTTTTAGAATTTCTACATATCTATATAGTACAAGGAATTGAGGGCTATGCCCTCAATTCCATTAAATTCAAGTATTTATTACTCAGCTGATCCTTCTTCAACAACGATTTCGTCGTTTGAAACTGCAGCGTTTTCTTTTCCTTGGTTTCCTTCGATGATAGCGTTAGCCATTACAGAAGCGATTAACTTTACTGATCTGATAGCGTCATCATTTGCAGGGATTGGGTAAGTTATTAAATCAGGATCTACGTTTGTATCGATCATAGCGAATACAGGGATTCCTAATTTAGCAGCTTCTACTACCGCTAAAGTTTCTTTCTTAACGTCTACTACGAATATAGCAGCTGGAACTTCTTTCATATCTTTGATTCCTGATAAGTTTTTAGAAAGTTTTACTAACTCTTTTCTGAAGTTAGAAGCCTCTTTCTTAGTGTATGCTGTATCTAATGTTCCATCAGCATCCATTCTTTCTAACTCTTTTAATCTCTCTACTCTAGTTTGGATAGTTTTGTAGTTTGTTAACATTCCACCTAACCATCTGTTGTTTACGTAGTACATTCCTGATCTTTCAGCTTGATCTTTTACAGCTTCTTGAGCTTGCTTTTTAGTTCCTACGAATAAAACTTTTCCACCGTTTGCTGCGATTTCTCTCATTACAGCATAAGCTTCCTCAATTTTCTTTAAAGATTTGTGTAAATCGATTACGTGGATTCCGTTTCTCTCAGTGAAGATGTACTTAGACATCTTTGGATTCCATCTCTTAGCTTGGTGTCCAAAGTGAACTCCAGCTTCAAGTAATTGTTTCATAGTAATTACTGCCATTTTTTAATTCCTCCTAATTTTGGTTATTTCTTCCACTGATCTCAAAACTAAACATCCCCTAAGGGCACCTTGTTTAGAAATAATCAATGTGCATTTTATTAGCAAATTATTGTATCACTTTTTTCTGTTTTTGTCAACAAATATATATGCTCCATTTCTTCCTGAACTCTCTTTTTCTCTTCTATATGAGTGAAAATTATCTCTATATGTACATATACTATTAGTTATTATATTTTTTTCCTGTACTCCAATCTTTTTCATAAGATTATAATTAAATTGCTGGTTATCAAAATAATATTTTTTTTCTTTTTTTAAAAAAACTTTTTCTAAAAGTTTCTCATTAAATTTACTCTTAAATTTCAAATAAAACTCTTCTGATACTTCATAATTCTCAAGTGATATTCCTATACCAAATGCTACTATAATATTTTTTAATTTACTATTAAATTCTTTTATCATCATCTCAACAGCTTTTAAACCAATATTTTCAAAGCTTCCTACCCATCCTGAATGAACACATCCAAAAGCGCCATTTTCACTATCATATATGTATATAGGCAAGCAATCCGCATATTTTGTAAATATAACTACATCATCTCTTTTCGTTATAAATCCATCTGTATCTTCTGAATAAGTTGGAGTTTCTTCATCTATAATCACAATATTTGATGAATGTGTTTGAAATCCTGAATAAATTTTTTTATCCTCTATATTTAATATAGAATTAATTTTATTTCTATCCTCTTCTTTTTTCACATCTCCAAAACTTTTAGTAGTATAAATTGCCTTTAATCCTAATTCTGAAAACTCTTCAAGCTCATAATAAAATTCTTTTTCTATAAACATTTTAAACTCTCTTTAAATTCCAACGTTTTTTTCATTTTTTTGCATAAAATTTCAAACTCTTGAAAATTTAAACTTTGCTCTCCATCAGATAAAGCACATACTGGATTTTGATGTATTTCTACCATTGCACCATCTGCTCCTGCTAAGATACACCCTAATGTCACTGGCTCAACTAAAGATTTTTTACCCGTTCCATGACTTGCATCTATTATAATTGGAAGATGAGATTTTTCTTTTAAAAGTGCTACACCATTTATATCTACAGTATTTCTAGTTGCAATTTCAAATGTTCTAATTCCTCTTTCACAAAGAATAACTTTTTCATTGCCAAAAGCAACTATATATTCTGCTGCCATTAAAAACTCTCTTATTGTGGCACTCAGTCCTCTTTTTAAAAGAATAGGTTTATTTGTCTTTCCTAGTTCCTTTAATAAGCTAAAATTTTGCATATTTCTAGCTCCAACTTGAAATATATCTGTATATTTATCTATCAACTCTATATCCCTAGTATCCATTACCTCTGTCACCATTATAAGGTCATATTTATCACATGCTTCTCTCATATATTTTAGGCCCTCTTCTCCTAAACCTTGGAAGTCATATGGAGATGTTCTTGGTTTAAAAGCTCCACCTCTTAAAAATTCTCCTCCATTTTCCTTTACAACTTTAGCAATTTCCATTATCATATCTTTATTTTCGATTGAACACGGTCCTGCCATTAGAATTAAATCTGTACCACCTATTTTTCTACCTTTTATTTCTATAAGAGTATCCTC
Source organism: uncultured Cetobacterium sp. (assembly GCF_947038635.1). Classification (GTDB taxonomy): domain Bacteria; phylum Fusobacteriota; class Fusobacteriia; order Fusobacteriales; family Fusobacteriaceae; genus Cetobacterium_A. Next base: position 4,790 of record NZ_CAMQXC010000088.1, read on the forward strand.
TTTTTTAAACTCTCGACTAACAAACTTAAAAGGTTTTCCTATTTTTACAATCTCTTTAACTATTGAGAACTCTTTCAATTCCTCTTTAGTTAATCCACCTTTTTTTCCCATTATTCCTATTTTTTTTATACTACCATCTAAAACCTCTAAAGCTCCATGCCCTGTTTTTTGTATAAATTTCTTTAGCTCTAAGATTTCTTCAGATGTAGCACTTTCTTTTAACACTACATACATTTTTATCACCTAATTTTTTATTATTATTATATCATATTTATACCAAAACAGTGCTTTTTAAATTCACATTTTAAACATTTTTCTTCGGATAATCTTTTTTCTGAAAACACACCGTTAGATATCCGCTCTGTTATCAAATCAAAATCTTTTAAAATTTGTTCTTCATCTCCTAAATTATAAGGAACTTCAATTTTATTTTCATTTTTTACAAAATATATACATCCTCCTGAAACTTTCTTCTCACTATTCATTGATAATAAATAGCAATAAAGTTTTATTTGTGATATATAATTTTCTAAGCTTTCCTCATCTATATTATCTGATCCTGTTTTAAAATCTACAATTTTTAAATTGTCTCCATCTTGTATAATTAAATCTAATTTTCCTTCAATAGTATAACTACCTCTAAATACAAATAAATTCTTTTCAACATCTACTATTTTATTTTTCAACAAATCACCATTGTAATAATTTAAAATTTGTTCTAATCCTTTATTTAAAACTTCTTTATCTAAAAATAAATTCTCCTTCTTTTTCATAAATTCATAATCAGAATAGTATTTCTTTTGTATTTTCTCTGTATTTAAATCTTTACCATTTAATACAGAAATATTTAAATACTCAAAACTTTCATGAATTAAGGTTCCATAAAAATTTTCAATTGTTTTTTTTCTTTGAAAATCATAAATTTTATTTAATTTGTATCTATATGGACACTCTTTATATTTTAATAAGTCTCCCGTATAAGAATAACTATCTTTAATATCTATTATGCTTGTATTTTCTATATTTAACTCTGAAAAGTTTAAATCTCCAGATAATATATCTGGAATATTTTCATAAACTCTTTTAAATGGTAACGATGGTATCTGTCTTTTACCTTTGTTATTTTCTATACAACTTAAAATTAATAAATTTTTAGCTCTTGAGAAAGCTGTATAATATAATCTCCAAAAATCAAAATCTTTTATTCTGTATTCAGGCTCAAAATCATTATAAGCAATGTATTTTTTTTCTAACTCTTCATCATCATTCTTATCTGATTCAGGTACACTTTCTAAAGATCCTACTATTACAATTGGAAACTCTAATCCTTTTGATTGATGAATCGTTAAAAATGAAACTGCTCCTTTAGGAGCATATTCTTTTATATCTTCATATTCATCTACTCCATTTTGTTTTAAAAATTTCAAATGCATTGTAAAAAAATAATCTCCAATTTTTATTATATTTTCATCATTTAAATTTTGAATATTAGATATTTTATCTGCCTTTTCAACAATTTTTGAAAATATACCTAAATTATATAAAGCTCTATTTTCTAAAACACTATTCTCTTTATTTTCAAATATTTCTTTAAAACATTTTATAGAAATAATTTTATAATATAGATTTAAAAGATTTCCTATATTAGTATTTATATTTTCATATTCACTTTTTATTATTTCTAACTCTCTTTTTAACTCTTCATCTACTTTTATTTTTTTCTCTATAATATTTAAACATTTTTTGTAATAGTCTAGTATTTCTAATTTATATTCATTATTATAAACTTTACTATTTTCTCTTAATAGAACATAAAGAAAAGCACCTATAAGTAGTATAATTTCTTCTCTATTAAAAAATAGATTTGATCTAGGAGAATAGACACCAATTCCTCTATACTCTAAATAATGTGCTAAAGAAACTATTCTTTTGTTCTTCACAGATCTAAATAAAAAAGCTACTTGATTATAATCATTTATTTTTTTTGAATTTTTCATAAAAATTAAAAAATTAGCAATTCTTTCTTGCCATTTATTTTCAGAATTTTCCACAGATAATTTTACAACCCGTGTTCTATCTATATTTTTTTCTTTGGGTACTATTAGTTCTTTTGAATGTCTAAACTCATCCCAATATAAACTATCTATCCACTCTTTACAAAAATTAACAATATCTTTTTCTGATCTGTAATTTACTTCTAATTTAACAACTTTGCATATTTTTCCTACGCGCCCTTCAAATTGAAGAATATTCCTAATTGTAGCACCTCTAAATCTATATATTCCTTGATCATCATCACCAACTACACAGATATTTTGTTCTTTTCCACCTATTAAAAAAATTAATTTTTCTTGTATTGTATTTGTATCTTGATATTCATCAATCATTGTATATTTTATTTTACTTTGAAATTTTTTTAAAATTTCTAAATTTTCCTTTAAAATTCTATAAGCCTCACATTGAATCATAGAAAAATCTATAGTATTCTCTTCAAAAATTAACTTTTTATACATTAAATAACTTTGTGTTAAGAAACTATTATCATCTAACTCAAGTCCCTCTTCACTAAATTTATTAAACCATTTTATTAAATTTTCTCCAATTTTCCAATTAGTTAAATAATTTTTATTTTGAAAAAAATTCTTAAATCCATTAATTTCTTTAAAAAATTTTAATTTTGAAAAAACAAAAAATTTCTGATCTACATTATCTAAAATTCTATATCCTTTTTTTAAATTTGAATATTCTATATTCTCATCTATTATTTTTAAACAAATTGAATGAAGTGTTCCTATATACAATCCCTCTAAATATATTTTTTCATTTTTTAATCTATTTCCTATTCTTGTTGTTAATTCTCTTGCTGCTCTTTCCGTAAAAGTAGAAACTAAAATCTCCTCTGGTTTTATATTTTTTTCCTTTATCATATAAATCATTCTTTCAACTAAAGTTCTTGTTTTTCCAGAACCTGGACCAGCTATTATAAGTAAAGGTCCATTTATATTTTCTACAGCTTCTTTTTGGCTTAAATTTAAATTCATAATAACCGTCCTTTTTATTTTAGTATACAAAAAAAACAAAAAAAAATAAAGCTTAGGTTTTATACCTAAGCTTTAAACTTTAAATTAATAACTATGCTGTTATTGCTGATACTGGACAAACTCCTGCGCAAGCTCCACAGTCTACACAAGCCTCTCCAATCTCATATTTTCCATTAGCGTCAGCTGATATTGCTGATACTGGGCAAGTTCCTTCGCAAGCTCCACATCCAATACAAGTGTCTTTATCTATTACGTGCATTCTAAATACCTCCTGATTTTTTATGTTTCTATACTTACTATACCCAATTAAATGGAAAAAGTCAAGATAATTTGGTTGAAAAAAATACATTTTTTTCTAAAAAATTTGTATTACAAATCTTATAACAGACAAAACTAATCTTTTGAATTATCTTTTATCATTTCATTTCTTAATTCATCATTATTTTTAAATTCATTATGTAATTTTTCATAATATTTTTGAGTTGCTTCTTGAATAGAAACACCATTTTTCTTTGAATACGCTTCAATATTTTTTTGATCCATCTCTTGTCTTTCTTGTAAATTTTTCTCATAATCGAAAGATTTTTCACTTTCAGCAAAAGCTAGATTTCCTACTAATAAAGTCCCTACTAACATCATTAAATTAAATTTTTTCATTTTTTTCCTCCTCTAAACAATACATTTCAATTAATACACATATTTTTAAAATATTTTTGTTCTCTTTTCTTATATATATTTATTTTAATTGATTTTTGAACATATAAATAGATAGTATGTTCATATATGAATATTTCACCCTTTCTATTTACTTTTCTTATATTAAAAGGTATTATAAGATATATGTATAATTAATTTGAGGTTGGTGATTCTATGAAAAATAATGAAGGTTCTATTCTTCTCATTTCTGCAATTAATAAAGAAATAAATTTTCTTTTTGATAATTTTCTTTCAGAATTGGAAATAACTAAAACAGAAAGTATGTATTTACGATTAATTTATAATAACCCCGGAATAACACAATACGAAATATCAAAGTTAAGAAAAATTGAAAAATCTTTAGTCACAAAATATATTACTAATTTAGAAGACAAGGGATTGATTGAAAAAAAAATGCTTGATAAAAGAAAAAAAGGATTATATCTGATTGAAGATGGTTTAAAAGCTATTAAATTTATTGATGCTTTTATTCCAGATTTACAAGAGAAATTTAAAGATCTATTTACAGATGAAGAGTCTAAATCTTTCAATTCTTTATTAAAAAAATTAAAACTTCGTCTTGAAGAAGTAAATGAAAGAGGGATATAATTTCCCTCTTTTATAATTTACAAAAAATAAAAAAGATTGGCAACTTCCTATCCTCCCAGGGGGCTGCCCCC
>NZ_CAMQXC010000089.1 GCF_947038635.1 uncultured Cetobacterium sp.
ATCAGATAGCTCAGGATTTTAAGTCCTGTGCGTCTACCTATTCCGCCACCCAGGCTTCCTAGTTGAAGGAGCTTGTCGCTTTCGCGCTTCGCTGTCCCTCACGGACATTAATAATAATATCATAAATTATAAACAAAGTCAACAAGTTTTTTTATTTTTTTCAAAGTTTTTTTTTATTTTCTTATATACCTTTTAAAAACCTTTATTTTTCAATGGTTTTTAAAAGGTATCTTATTATATTTTTTTTATAAATTTTTCATAAAATTTTCTAATTGGTTCTAAAATATTTAAAAAAATAAGTAGATTTACTAACTTTTTTTTATAACCTTTTAAAGTTTTAAACTCTAAAAAATAAAGTTTTTTATTATTTCCATGCCAACTTTTTCCCCACCAATGTATTCCATATGTATTTTTAGTTATTTTTTCATAAGAAAATTCCTCTGTAAAATGATACGGATAGAAATATTCATATGGATATATTTTTACTCCATCTTTTAACTCTATAATTTTATTTTCTCCTGTAAAATTATAATCTTTTTTTAATAAATACTGAATTATAGCTGGAATTGTATATACATTTATATTCCATATATCATTTTCATAAAACTCTAACATCTTTTTAAAAAATATATGACCTTTTTCTGCACCTATTATCCCTGCACTTGGTTGATTTTCATCTTCCATTCCTAAAAATAATTTATCTTCTAAAAATCTATCTAGCGGTTTCAAAATTTGCATATCTGAATCTAAATAAATTCCTCCATTTTCATATAAAACTTTAACACGAAAATAATCTGATAAAAATGCCCATAATTTTCTTTTATAGCACTCTTCTAAAAATCTATTTTTTTTTATTTCGTTATAAAAATCTAAATTATCTTCGTTCCACTCTATTATCTCATAATTTGGAAGTTTTTCTCTCCATGAGTTTATACATATATCCATTATATTAGGTTTAGGTCCTTTTCCCAACCAGATGTAATGTATCTTTTTTTCCATAACTCCTCCTAGAAATTAGGTATTTTTTGAGTATTTCCTATATCTTTTCTCATTAATTTCCTCAATAAATTAGAAAGTTTAGGCGTGATATAAACTAACATCTCTTCAAAATTTCTATTTTTTATACCTTTTACATCCTTAAAAATTGTTCTATAATTTTTTAATTTTTCTTTATAATTTTTATTTGAATTTATATATCTATAAACAACAACTTTATAGAAACTTGGTAAAAGTTTTGATAATGCTTCTCTTCCATAATCATCTGTTTTACTATATTCACTTAAAAGCATATAACAAATTTTTTCAAGAGAGTTTATACTCTTATCTGTTATAACACTCATTATACTACCACTTCTCTGTCTATAATAATAAAATGCTATATCTATATATTTAACTCTTTTAGCTTTTAAATAAACCATTGGAGTAAAGTAACTGTCTTCATGTATTAAATTATCATGAAAATATAATTTGTTTTCACATATAAAATCTCTTCTGTAAATATCATCTACAACCTCTTCTCTAAAGCATTTTGTTCCTTGAAAAAGAGTTAAGAAAAATTTTGTTCCTTTTCCAACTGTGAAATCTTTAATTTCTTGAGATCTAAAAAGAGGTTCTCCAATTTTTTCAGCAGAAAAATATCTCATATTTCCAACCATTATATCTAAATCTAATTTTTGTCCTTCTTTAAAAAACTCTTCAAATCCTTTAGAGTCAATTATATCGTCACTATCTATAAATGACAGATATTCACCTTTTGCATCTCTTATCCCAGCATTTCTTGCTGATGATAAGCCACCATTTTTTTTATCTATAATTTTTGTTATTTCTGAATACTTCTCTTTATATTTTTTTAAAATATCTAAACTTCTATCTGTTGAACCATCATTTACTAAAATAACTTCGTACTCTATATTCTCTACCTTATATATACTATCTAAACATTCTTCTAAAAAAGTTTCAACATTATAAACTGGCACTATAAATGTAAGTTCCATAACTTTCTCCTATATATCTCTATTATTATTTTTTCATCAAATTCATGTAATATTTTCTTACGACCATTTTTTCCCATTTCATCTCTTTCTTCATTTGACAAATTAATAAATTTCTCAATTTTTTCTGATAAATCCAACGAATCTTTTACATTAACTAAATAACCATTTTTATTATTTTCAATAATTTCTTTACATCCAGTTACATTTGTTGCGATTATTGGTTTTTCCATACTTGCAGCTTCCATTAAAACTTTAGAAATCCCTTCTCTATAAGATGGCAAAACTACACAATCAGACGAGTTTATAACGTTTTCTACATCCTTACGATGTCCTAAGTACTCTAATATCCCAGCTTTTTCATATTCTGCCATTTTAGCTTCATTTACACCGTTTGCTGCATCTCCACCTAAAGCTCCTAAAAATAAAAATTTAACTTTATATTTCTTTTCCTTAATTATTCTAGCAGCTTCAACATATTCTCTAACACCTTTGTCATAAAAAGCTCTAGCTACCATTAAAAAAATTAACTCTTTATTTGGATTTCTTGAAATTGGTTTAAATTTATCCGTATTAACTCCTTCTCCAGGAAGAACGAATATTTTTTTCTCATTCACAAGACTTTCATCTATTAAACGTTTTCTATCATCTTGATTTAAAACCCAAACTTCTTTAGAGTAATTTAAAGAAATTTTATATAAAGTTTTAGCTATTTTAGAAACAATTCCTCCTTCAACAAAAGAGTAACCTAACCCTGTTAAAACTGCTATGCTTGGAATCTTTGCACATTTTGCTGCTAAAGTTCCATAAATATTTGGTTTAATTGTATAATGAAATATAATATCTGGCTTCTCTTCAATATAAATATTTTTTAATTGAATAAATAATTGAAAATCTTTTACAGGATTTACTCCTCGTAAACTTAATTCTATAGGAATATGTCTAATTCCAAGTTCTTTTGGAAAATCTATCCTAGAATCTTTTGGAGCTATAGCTACTACCTCATGACCATCATCTATTAATGCTTTTATAACTCCATACCTAAATATATATATATCCCAAAGTACATTTGCAGTAAAAAATATTTTTAACTTTTTCATAAATACCTCTCAATTAATATTGTATTAATAGCTCTTTTCCATGACTTTCTTTCAAGTATTTTTTACTTTCAATCAGTTCTTTCTCTCTTTTTTCATAATTTAATTTATTAAAAATAGCATTTTCATATTTATAATTTATTTTATTTCCTGGAAACATCATACTTTTATAGATTCTTATAAAACATAGCAGACATATAATCGTTATCAGAATCTTCTTATTTTCCACATTTTCTATCGCTCTTGTTAAAACTAACCAAGCTCCATAAATAAATAGTATTCCTATTCTTAATGAAACTATCGAAAGCTCTGAAGTAAAAATAAATATAAATATCCAAATATAAGCACTATTTTTTATGATTAAATCTTTTTCATATTTATACGCTAAGAAAAATACGAAAGCTCTTTCTAAATAAAATAGGTTTAATCCTCTTATTAACTCTTTAGGAATTACATCTCTATAATTAATTAATTTATTTTCAAGAATTTTGGGTAAATATTCAAAATTTAATTTAAAAATCAAGTGAAAAATTTTTAAGTCTAGTAAATAATACATACTTCCTAATATAAAAATACTCATTATAATTTTATTTTTATAGTTATAATTTAAAATAAAATACATTGGTAAATAAAATACTGCACTTGTATGAAATAGTATCCCTAATATATTTAAAAATAAGAAAGGAGCTATTTTTCTCTCTTTTATATATTGAATAGAGAATAAGAATAAAATCATTGCTTTTATATTCCTTAATAGCTCTACTTCAATATGTAATCCTTGGATACTAAAAAATATTGCAAATGCCATTATCGGATATTTACAATATTTTTTAAATATAAAATATAAAGCTATAAAATCAATCGTTGTAGTTATCAATTGATAAAAAATATAATTTCTAAAAAAACCTCTAATTAAAGTGGTATATAACATATATCCTTTTTCGTAAATATAAGTTGAGTTCATAAAGGAAGGGTAGTAGAAATACCAATCCCATCCTAAAAATCCTCTAGTTCCTAAAAATATAATTAAAATAATAAGAATACCTTTTAAGATTTTTTCCTTTTGAACTTTATTTTCTGAAAAAACATCATAAACTCCTAACATCAACAATATCAAAGCTATTGATATAAAAATCATTTTAGTTCCTCTTTATAAATATTTATATATTTTTTTGCAGTTCCTTCAATTGAATATGTTAAGCTATTTTTTATACCTGCTTTACTTTTCTCAAAATAATATTTTTGATCTTCTAAACTCATAATTTTTTTAACTAAATCACTTACATCTCCCAATTTAAAAAGAAGTCCACTATCTCCAACAACATTAGCCAATCCCTCTACATCACTTGCCACAATAGGGGTTCCTGCTGCCATAGCTTCTAATGCACTTAAACCAAAACCTTCAAAATTAGATGATTGTATAGCTATATCACTTCTTTTTAAAAGCGCCGGAATAGAGTTTGAATAACCTAAAAATTGAACTCTATCATTTAAATTTAACATCAAAACTTCACGTTTTACAGCTTCTTGAGTTTCTCCTTCTCCAACAAACGTTAATATATAATCCTTTGGTAATTTTTCCATTGCTCGTACTACTGTTAAGTGATCTTTAGATGAGTGAAATCTTGAAACCATTATTAAATTATTTCCTTTTCTCTCTTTAGGCTTGCCCATAAATGCTCTTAATGAAACTCCATTAGGTATAACTTCTATTTTTTTTATATTTAATCCTACCCATCTCATAAGTTCTCTAGCAGTAGCTTCAGATATTGCTATTACTTTATCATAAGAACTATATATAAATTTATCTAAAATTTTATATATCCACTTTTCTCTTCTTCTATTATGTGTACTATGTTCTGTTGTTATATACACTACTTTTTTATTTAAGTATTTTGCAACACTTGTCCAAATTTGAGCATGAACAAGATGAGCATGAACTATATCTATTTTATTTTCTTTTATTATTTTAGATATTTCAAAGGGATTTCTTAAACTAAATTTATCATTTACTTTAAGAGTGTAAATTTTTACACCTCTTTTCTTATACTCTTCTAAAAATTTTTCATTTTTAGTATCTAAAACTAACAATTCTACTTCCATTCCCTGTTTTTTTTGAGCTGGAATTAAATCTAATAGTAGCTTTTCTGCTCCACCTAATTCTAAAGATGTTATTATGTGAAGTATTTTCATTTAATTCTCCTTTTCTTTTTTCCAATCATAATACATTGATTGGAAAAATCTAATTAAAAATTTAGCTTTATTTTTAATTGGAATTTTTTTTCTCAACATATATTGATAATATAACTTTAATCCTTTAGGATTATTTTTTATAATTTCACTAAATTTTCTAGTATAACCATCATCTAAGTATTGATAATAATATATACCTTTATCTATATATCTAAAAATATAATTTTCGCCTATTTGATTCCAAATATATCCTTCTGGAATAAATTTTTCGTTCTCTATTTCTGGAAATGGATATTCTCTCATTATAGCTGTTTTAACTATTTCAGCTTTGTCCCCTAATATTTTTTTATTGTAAAATATATCTAAAGGATTACTATCTATTTGAGCGCCTCCAAAAGTTTCATTTTTTCTTACGCTTTCTCCATTATCAAAAACTTCAACTTTTCTGAATACGATTCCTGCATAATCATCTGGTAAGGTTACAATCTCTTCCTCTATTGTCTCCATTGCTTTTTCACTTAGATAATCGTCACTATCAACAATAAAGAAAAACTCTTTTTCAGCTAAAGAAACCCCTATATTTATAGCTCTCATCTTCCCACCATTTTTTACTCTTTTATATAATATGGGAATCTCATCTTCATCTATAAATTCTTTTATTAACTTTTCAGTTCCATCACTTGAACCGTCATCAACAACTATCCATTCAAAATTTTTTACTGTTTGATTTTTTAAACTTTTATATAGTCTCCTTAATGTTTGTTCTCTATTATAGGTTGGTGTAAATACAGTTATCATCACTCTTACCTTCCTTTTCCAAAAACAACTGTTTTTAAAGTTTTAAATAAAATTACTATATCTAAATATAAGCTATAACACTTTATATAATATAAATCATATTCTAATTTATTTTTAGCATCTTCTACTGTTGCTCCATATGGATACATTACTTGTGCCCATCCAGTAAGCCCAGGTTTTACCATATGTCTTAACCCATAGTATGGAATTTGTTTTTCTAACTCCTTTATAAAAACCATTCTCTCAGGTCTTGGACCAATAAAACTCATATCTCCTCTAATAACATTTAAAAGTTGAGGTAATTCATCTATTCTTGTTTTTCTCATAAAGTTTCCAAATTTTGTAACTCTTGGATCATTTTTTTGAGCCCATTTTGCGCCATCTTTCTCTGCATCCTGTCTCATACTTCTAAATTTATATACAGGAAATTCCTTTTCATTTTCTCCAACTCTATCTTGAGAATATATAATTGGACCTGGACTTTCTATTTTAACAATTATAGCAGCAATTATCATAATTGGAAAAGTTAGAACACCTATCACTATAGACATTCCAATATCAAAAACTCTTTTTACTTTATTTTGAAATTTGCTTCTTAAAATTTCAAATCCATAGGCATTTAATAACCACTCTTCATTTATATATGAAACTTCAACTTTTTTTTCAATTTCTAACATATAATCTAAATATCCCATTACATAAGTATTTCTTAATTTTATTTTTAATATTTTTTCAATCTCTTTTTCTTCTAATTTTATTTTACCTAATAATAAAAGTTTTATATTATTATTTTTTACAAAATCTTCTAATTGATCAATATCATCAATAAAATTAATATATCTATATCCTTCTAATTTTTCTAAACTCTTTTCTAAATTACTTTTTAGCTCTCCAGTCCCATAAATTGTAACAGGTTTAATTCTATAAACACTCATATTTATAATTGTTCTTAAAAAAATAGTAACTGTTGTAAATAAAATAAAAAATATAATTAACCAAAAATCCCAACTTATAAAAAACCAAATAAAAAAGAATATAAAACTTAATCCAATTACAGTTAAATAATTTCTTATTGAATACTTAGGTACATCAAAATTCATTAAATCAAATAAATATAGTCCTAACATTATAAAAGAAAACACTCCAATACCTATAATACTAGTTTCTAATGTTAACCCTAAGAAATTTGTCAATATTAAAAAAAGAATACCTAAAATACCTATATAAAACGCTTTTAACATTAATTCTCACTATCTCCTTCATAAAGGACAACTCTTTCTCCATCCTCTATTATATTTTCATCAGCTCCATTTTTATCATAAAATATAATTGCTTTAAATATTTCATCTTTAGAATCTAAACCATATTCTGAAAATAAAGCTGTCGGGTAAGCCTCATCTCTATAAGATACAACTGTTAGTATATTATTATTTCTAACTAAATATTTTGTTTTTTTATTTTTGCTGGCTGCATCCTCGTCATCTCTACCAATTCTTCCAAGTATCTTACCTAAAATATCTAATTGAAATTTATCCTCATCATTTTTTACTTCCCATACACCTGAATCCTCTTTTTCAATTTTAACTTTTCTCATCTCTTTTCCAGTTTTTAAAATATATCTTATATTTCCCATACTATCAAAAGCAAATGGTAATCCTTCATCCTTTAAATTATAAGAGGCTAAATTAAATCCTGGTTGAATACTTCCAGGAACTCTTTTTTCAATATAAATAGCTGGTAATTTATCGTCTACAGGTATTGTCTTTAATTTTAGTTTTTTACTCTTTATAACTTTTTTATCACTTGGATTTAATTGTTCAATTAAAACTATATTTTCTGATTTTGGATATAATCCTACTATTGGTAAAATATCTCCTGATACATATTTTTTTTCATAGCTAAAATTGGGCATCCCACCTATCCCCATTATTGTTACTTTTAATAGTTCTGTATCATTACTTGGTTCATACTTCATACCATAAGCTAATGGTGTTCGTCCATATGGGTTATATCTTATAAATGGATCTTCAAATGTATAATTTTTCTCCTCATATTCTTTTTTCAATTCCTTTTCATATTTTTCATCTTGAACATACAAATCACCATATAAAGCAGCTTTTCTAATATCAAATCCTTTTAGCATCTCCTCTATCTCTATTGCTAAACTTGGATTTACATTTCCAATTTTATAAAGAGTTTTACTTATTTCGACAATTTCCTCTAAATCATATTTTTTCATATCTTTTTTTTCAACAAATTCAACAGTTATAGGAGATTTAGATAAAATTTCACTTATTTCTATTAAATTTTCTTCTGACAGTTGATCAAAAGTATCTTTACTATTTTTTATTGGCAATAGTTTAGTTATTCTGTCTTTAATTTTTATGACTTCAGGTCTATTTTCAATAGATTTAATATTATTATCAAAATTATTTTTTATTAAATCTTCTTTAAAATACTTACCTAACTCTGGAGATAATAATGCTAGCTCTTTTAAACCTTTTATAACTTTAGCATTTTCTACTGCTTTATTATAATCTGTATTTTCTGAATAAGAAGCTATATCTGGATTATTTATAAAATCAACTAATTTTCCATCTTTTAAAATAGAAGCTGCCATTTCCATTTTATCTGGAGATAAACTCTCTAAAATTCTTTTTAATTTATTATCTCTTAATTTTATATCAAAAATTTTTTCATTTTTTCTCTTCTCACTATTTTCATATATCTTAGAAATGTTTTTATTATTTTTTAATATGTTTTCTATTTTTTTTCTATTAAATAAGATTATAAAACCGATTATTATTATTAATATAGAAATTATCGATACTATTGCTTTTTCTTTTTTTATCATATTTTAATATTCACCCCGTTTTTAAATTTTTAAATTCCTTACTATTATACACTATATTGAATTAATTGTATAAAAAAAAGAGCTAAAAAGCTCTTTAAAGTTAAATATTTTTCCAAAAAATAAAAAATGGCGCTTCTTGCTGGGCTCGAACCAGCGACAACACGATTAACAGTCGT
>NZ_CAMQXC010000090.1 GCF_947038635.1 uncultured Cetobacterium sp.
GCTAAATAAATAATGTTCATATTGAGCAGGGAGGAAAAACTGGTACTACAAATAACTCTAGAACAGTTTGGTATTCAGGTATGACTCCAGATTATGTTACGACAATATATGTTGGATATGATAATAATGATCCTTTATATAAAGCAACAGGAGGGGGAGTAGCAGCACCTCTTTGGAAAAATTTCTACCAAGAGATTATAGAAAAAGGTTACTATACTCCAACTACATTTACATTCTTAGATAACCATGTTAAAAATGGAGATTTAACTTATCAAGAGTTAGATCCTATATCTGGATTATTAAATGGTAGTCCTTCTGATAAAACTTTCCTATTAAGAAGAGGAAGAATTGCAGTGGAAAAAGATAGTAAGTATAGTAATGGTATTGCAGGTGTTCTTGGATACTATGTTCCTACTCAAGAGACAACTTCAAAAAATGAAGCTATGTCTTCTGAAGAAGTAACTGGTCCTCCTACACAACAGGTTACTACACCAGTGCAACAGCAGAATCAACAAAAAGCTCCTCAACAAAAGAAAGAGGAGAAAAAAGGATTCTTCCAAAGATTATTCAATTTCTAAATATATAAAAGGAGAGAGAATTTAAGTTCTCTCTCCTTTTTATTTTATTATAATATAATATTTTATAAGAATATCTCTTGAAGTTTCTTTGCTACTCCATTTTCTGCATTTGTTTTTATTACTTCATTTTCAGGTAATAAAGCTTTAAGTCTTGGACTTCCATTTCCCATGATAAATCCTTTTCCTACAGATGATAGCATTTCAAGGTCATTTAATCCATCTCCAAAAGCGATTGTTTCTTTTAAATCAATCCCTTCAGCTTTTAAAACTTCCTCTATTGCACTAGCTTTAGAAACTCCCTCTCTCATAACCTCTAAACAAGATCCAAGTGAAAGAGTGATATTTAATCCCTTATGGAATTGTGCTCTCAATTTTTTCTCTAATTCAGAGATATGCTCTTCATCATCACATATAAAGAAAAACTTTGTAATCTCTTTTCCTACTAAAGATTGGAAAGGAGCTATTACATGATGAAATCCAGACTCTTTGTGGAAAACTAAAGCTTCCTCTAAAGGCTTTTCAGCATACCACTCCTCATCTAAATAAACATTTTTATGTAAGTTCTCATTATAGTTATAATTTAATAACTCTTTTGATAAGTGAGCTGGGATATTGTGAGATATAATCTCTTTGTTACTATAGTCATGCACCTTAGCACCGTTTGAAGTGATTAAGAAACTATCTAACTCTAACATATCTTTAAATGTTATTGCATCATTGTGATGTCTTCCAGTAGCTATTATAAACTTCACTCCAGAATTTACAACTTTTCTTATAGTTTCTTTTGTTTCTTCAGATATAGTGTGATGCTCATTTAATAGTGTTCCATCTAAGTCACATATAATTGCTTTGTATTTCATTTGTTCTCCTTAAAATTTTTAGAAATAGTATTTTGCTCCTACTCCTACTAAATATAAAACTCCATCGTCTACAATAGGTGAATCTGAAATTTCACTACTAAATTTCTCCACACCTAAAAATGCCATAAGAGCTACGTTATCAGTTAATCTATAATCAGCTGTTAAATTAAGTCCAATTGAATAAGCTGCATCTGCTTTATATGCTCTATCAATTTTACTGTTTCTTCTAGCTTCATCTGAAGTTACACCGAAGTAGTAATCAGTATAATCTCCTGAATATCCTTTAACATGAATTGAAGGAACTATTGTAAGTTTGTCATCTACTTTATAAGCTTTAAACGCACTTATTTTTCCCTCTCCTCCGTGCTCTCCCACTTGTGCAGAAAGTCCAGTTCTAACTCCATAGAATCCTGTATCTGCATCTAATCTAATTCCAAACATAGCTTGGAACTTTCTATCATCAATATTGTCATATCCTCTTGCTAAATCAGCACCATCTACAGCAAATCCAGCTAATGGATCTACAAATAGTGATGCAGCAAAAGCATCATCTTTATAGAATGAATATCCTATTGTTGCTCCCTTAACATAAAGGTCATAATAGTTAATATCTAATAAAGGCATTGGATACGCTCTGTCATCAGCACCTTTATAGATACTGTCTGAAACTCCTACTCCTACTCCAATTCCAAATTTATTTTCTGCTGCAGATGTAGCTGGATCTGCCATAGCTACAGTAGATATTGTTATTGCTAATAACCCCATTAATATTTTCTTCATATTAATCCTCCCTAAGTTACTTTTTCCCATAACTTTTTTCTTCTCTTTTAACTTTTATAAAGTTATATTTTCCAGATACTTTTCTTTTAAAATTAAAAAGATTATTTGTTGGAAATATTCCAATTCTTCTAATTTCAAATAGATCATCAGAAAAAACTATACTACCTGAATCAGTTGCTACTGCAAACTTATAACCAGCCTCTTGAGGTATTCTTTTTACCTCTTCGTTTAAACTACCATAAGGATATGCAAAAGATAATAGCTCTCTTCCTACTATTTTTTCAATATTAGATTTTGAATTAATTATCTCAGACTTTACCTGTTCAATTGATAGTTCAGCTAGTCTTGGATGAGTAGATGTATGTCCACCAAACTCTATTCCATAGTTTTGCATCTCTAATAGTTCATCTTGATTCATTAAAGTAAATTTTCTTTCAGGATTACCTGGATTATCTACATCCCATTTATTATACTCTATCCCATCGAGTATATATATAATACCTTTAAACTGATATTTTTTCAAGATAGGAAAAGCATTTTCATAGTTATCTTTATATCCATCATCAAACGTAAGCATAATCCATTTCTTATCTTTATCAAATCTTTGTTTATACCTATTATTCAACATATCTTTGAAAGTTACAGTTTCGTATCCTTTCTTTTTTAGATATTTCATCTGCTCTTCAAATTGCTCTACAGTTACATAAGTTCCGTGAACACCCTTTTCACTTTCATCTTTTATAACTCTATGATACATAATAACAGGCATCTCATATTTTTTCTTTTTTACAATCTCTCTTTGGTAAACTTTTTCAATATTTTCAACTATTGATTCTATTGAAAACTCCTCTATAACTCTTTCTCTTAAAGTTTTCAAATCATCTTTATTTATATTGAACCCTTTATCAATTTCTGGAATTACATCTGTCCATCTAAACGTTGGAGCATGATTTAAAGAGATATCACCAAAATTTGATTTTAAAGCTGTATTCAATCTATCTAAAGTTACAATTCCTACAGATTCAGCTTCTCCTATTGCTAAAACTGGAACTTCACAAAGAATAGCTTCAACTGCAACTCTTCCAGCTCCTATTACAATAGAAGATTCTCTTATTTTCTCAGAAACATTATTAACATATCCTAAGAACTCTACATTTCCTGTAAACTTTTTAAATCTTGCAGGAACCTCTTTTCCTCCAATAACTTGAATCTTAAAATCTTTTCTTCTATGAAGAATATCAAGTAAGTTATAAGTTACATCTCCTTTAGGACCTGATAATCTTCCTATTATTGATATAACCTTTTGAGTTTTCTCAATATCAGCAAAAGAACTCTTTTGATACTCTTTTGTATTTATCATATTTCTAAGAACTGTTATATTTTCAGGTTTAACCTTTAAATCATTTACAATATGATCTCTTATATTTTCACAAACACTTAAAGAGTAATCTCCAAATGCTTTAACTAATTTTCTGCTCAAGTGCACAGGTTGTCTCCCGTGTATTGTTGTAATCAGGGGAATCTTTGCTATTCTACAAGCTATTGCACAACTCCAAGAGGATGCTCTTGAATGAGCATGCACAACTTGGATATCTTTTTCTTTTATAATTTTAAGAAGTTTTCTAACTTGACTAACTCTATCTTTGAGTTTTCTTTTATTAAACTCTATTTTTTCATATTGTGCGTTTGTAGGTTTAGTTAAAGTATCTGAAACTATATAAACTTTGTTCCCTCTCCTAATAAGTTCATCACTTAGAACTGTTCCGTACACCTCAGCACCAGTTACTTCTAACTGTGAAAGTGCCATAAGTATATTCATTATTAAATCCTCCTACTACTTTAAATTTTCTGGATTTAATACTTCTAACTCTTCAATTACAAAGATACCATCTTTTCTAATTAAAACATCATCAAACCAAATCTCTCCACCACCAAAGTCTGGTCTTTGAATTAGAACTAAATCCCAATGTATAGCTGATTTATTTCCATTATCAGCTAGTTTATATGCTTGTCCTGGAGTAAAGTGAATACTTCCAGCAATTTTTTCATCAAATAGTGTATCCTTCATAGGTTTTAAAATATATGGGTTTACACCAATAGCAAATTCACCAATGTGTCTTGCTCCATCATCTGTATTTAAAATTTCATTTAATCTCTCAGTATTATTAGAAGTAGCTTCTACAATTTTTCCATTCTCAAATCTGAAACAAACATTTTCAAAAGTTGTTCCTTGATAAACTGATGGTGTATTGTATGATATAACTCCATTTATAGAATCTCTCACTGGAGCTGAATAAACCTCTCCATCTGGAATATTTCTAAGTCCACAACATTTTACTGATGGAATATCTTTTATAGAGAATGATAAATCTGTTCCAGGTCCAACAATTCTCACTTTATCTGTTCTATCTAAAAGTGCTGTTAGTGAATCCATAGCTCTACTCATTTTTGAGTAATCTAAGTTACAAACATTATAGTAGAAATCTTCAAAAGATTCTAAAGATGTATTTGCAAGTTGAGCCATTGAGTTATTTGGATATCTTAGTACAACCCACTTTGTATTGTTAACTCTTTCTGATAAGTGAACTGGCTTCATAAAGTAATCTGTATATATTTTCATTTTAGCTGAATCTATATCAGATAATTCTGATGCATTTTCAGAACCTCTAATAGCAATATAAGCGTCCATGTCTTTCATTCTTTCTAATTCATATTTTGCCATTAACTCTGCTTGTGTTTGATCCATACCTTTTAAAAGTTCTCTTGTAACACTTTGATCTTTTATTGTTACAAAAGGATGCCCTCCAGCAGCATAAACCTCTTTTACTAAAGCCTTAACTAAATTCTTAGAATCCTCTCCAATAGATTCAATTAAAACCTTTTCTCCTTTTTGTACTCTACATGAGTAAGTAACTAAATTTTTTGCTAGTATTTCAATTCTTTGATCCACGGTAACCTCCATTTAATCACATATTATATTCTATAATTATACAATGAAAAGCCATAAATATATAGTTAATTTTTTATAAATCCTTTTTTAAGTTAAAAAAAAGATGTTATAATACATATTATTATGGAGGTGATTTAATGAAACTATTTTTTTCCCCAAGTAAAGGGATGCAATATAAATCTTTTAAATATTCTGAAGATAATGTTGTTACAGATATTCCATTTAAAGAGAAGACAGACTTTTTAATATCAATCTTAAAAAACTTTTCTGAAGATGAGATTTCTAGTAAACTAAAAATAAAAGGTAAAATATTAGATGAGGTTTTTAATATATATAGTAATTTTTATAATCAAGAGGAGAGAGAAGCTATATCTCTTTACGATGGTGTCAGCTATAAACAATTAGATATAGAAAATTTTTCTAGAGAAAGCTATAGATATATGAGAGATAATGTTTTTATTTTTTCAGCTTTGTATGGAGTTTTAAATGCTTGTACTCCAATAAAACCATATCGTTTAGATATGACAAATAAAATACTTGAAGTATCTCCATACGATTTTTGGAGAGAGGATATAGAAAAGTATTTACTACAATTTAAGGATGAGACTTTTATAAATATTGCATCAAATGAATTTTCTAAAATTTTAAATAGAAAAGTATTTAATGTGATAGATATAGAATTTAGGCAATATGATGGAGATAAAATAAAAAATATTAGTACAGAGGCTAAAAAAGCAAGAGGAGCCTTACTTAACTATCTTATTGAAAATGAAATAGAATGTATCGAAGAGATTAAAAAATTTAATGCTCTTGGTTATGAGTTTTCATCTGAACTTTCTTCTGATAAATCCATTTTCTTCATAAAAAAATAGGTTAGATTTTCTAACCTATTTTTTATCTATTAAATCTGAAGTTATTTTAGCGGAACAATAAATTGTAGGAAGTCCACTTCCTGGATGGGTTCCACCTCCAACTAGAAAGAGATTTTCATATCCTTCTAGTTCATTATGCGGTCTAAACCAAAGCATCTGCATTACATTATGAGATAAATTAAAAACTGCACCTTTATATACATCATACTCCTCTTCCCACTCATTCGGTGTTACAACTCTTAACTCTTCAATATGGTTTCTTATCCCTTTAAACTCACCTATTTTTTCTAACTTATCTAAAAGAAGTTGAGTAAAATCATCTTTTTCCTTCTCCCAATCTATCTTAGAGTTATTATTAGCTACAGGAACTAAAACATAAACAGATGATTTTCCTTCAGGAGCTAGTGTTGAATCTATAACCGAAGGGTTTTGAATATAGAAAGAAAAATCTCCACCAACAGATTTATTCTCTGATATTTTTTTTACATTCTTCCTATAGTCTTTTGCAAAAATTATATTATGATGAGGTATATTTTTATATAATTTATTTACACCTAAATATAACATAAATGTTGAACATGAATATCTTTTCTTTTCTAAATTTTCATCAGAATATTTTGTTCTTAAATTTTGTGGTATTAGATTTTTCATTGCTGTTGAAAAATCTGCATTTATTATAATAGAGTCTCCCTCTACCACATCACCATTCTCCAATTTAATACCTATAGCTTTCTTATTTTTAAATATAATCTCTTTCACTGGTGTGTCTAAAAATATCTCACCATTTTTTTTAAAAATAAGATCACTCATTAATTTCGAAACTTTATTTAATCCACCTTCTACATGATAAATACCATATTTATGTTCAAGGAATGAAATCATAGAAAAAGTTCCAGGGGCAATCCATGGAGACATTCCAATATACTTAGCTTGAAAAGTAAAGGATAGTTTCAACTCCTCCTCTTTATAATAATTACTTAAAACATCATATATAGATTTTTGTGCATCAAGGTATGGTAGTGATTTTAAAAAATTAGGTTTTAAATAATCAATTAAGGATAGATATGGAACTTTTAAACAAGGCTCTAACTTTGAAAATTTTTTCCCTTCTCTTTCTATATAGTAATCGTAAAATTTAGAACTATAGGGAAATATCTTCTCCATCTCTCCATACATAAGAAATTTTTTATTATATGAATATGGATTAAAGTCATCTAACCCATAAAATTTCAATCTATACATTGGATTTATCTCAATTAAGTTTAATTGTTCATCCAATCTTTCGCCAGCTTCAATAAATATATCCTCTAAAATTTTTGGCATTAGAAAAAATGTTGGTCCTAAGTCAAATTTATAATCACCTAAACTAAAAGATGAATTCCTTCCACCTACGTAAGGTTTTTTCTCATAAATTTTCACATTATAATCTTTACTAGATAGAAGTAATCCTGCTGCTAGTCCACCAGGTCCAGCTCCTATTATTATAACTTTTTTCTTCTCCATTCCCTCACCTCCCATTATGTGCATATTTCATATAATAGTGTATACTCAGGAAATTTAACTTTCTTTTTTAAAAAAGTTTTTTTTATGATATAATTTTTTTAATTACATTCAGTATCTAGAGGAGGTTTATAAGCATGTTTGTTGAAGAAAGAAAACAAAGCATTTTAAATATATTAAAACAAAAAGAAAAAGTTTCTGTTAATGAGTTAAGCGATCTTTTTTCTGTAAGTAAAGTTATCATTAGAAAAGATTTATGCCAAATGGAAGAGGAAAATCTTTTAACTAGAACTCATGGTGGAGCGATTTTAAAAAGAAAAATTGTAGATAAAATTATTTTAAAAGATATAGCTAAAGAGGATTTAGAAGAAAAAACAGCACTAGCAGAAAAAGTGGTTTCACTTATTCAAGATGGAGATATAATCTTTTTAGATGATTCTACTGTTACAATAATTGTTGCAGCACTTTTACAAAAAAGAAAAATAAAGCTCTCTGTTATAAGTAACATGTTAGAAATACAAAAAATTCTTTCTGAGAATAAAGGTATTGAGATTATATCTTTAGGTGGAATATATGACGCGAGAACAGATTCTTTTGTAGGTGAAATGGCTAGAGAGAATTTAGAACTTTTTAATCCAAACAAAGTTTTTATTGGAATTGGTGGAATTAATGTGGATAAAATGCAGTTAAGCACTTGTACCATTGATGAAGGAAAATTTAAAAGTACTGCACTTAAAGTTGCTCAAGAAAGCTTCATAATAACACAAAGTAAGAAATTTTACCAAGATTCTATATTTAATTTTTCTAAGATTAAAGAAGGAATGACAATTATTACAGATAATAATATCTCTGAAGATTTTGAAAAAAAACTTGTAGAAAATAACATTAAAATAATAAAGTGAAAAAGAACGAAAGTTTTCTTTCGTTTTTTTTATTGATTTTTTATTGACAAACTGGGTTTTTCGTAATAAAATACAACCACAAAGTAACTTATCGAAATAAAACGAAATATGGTGGTGATTAAATTGAAAAGAAAAATAAGTTTAATGAATGGTAAAGGAGAGAGAATAACATTTGAAATTGGCGGTCTTTTTAGTTTTTTTCAAATTTTAAAAATAAAAAAACTCCTTCAAAGTAATGAATACTCTTTAGCAACAGAAGAGGATGCTAAAATAGCATTAGAATTAAAATTATACAATTAAAAAAATCCCCTCTCTCAATTAGTTATTGCTCTCTAATTAGGAGGGGGATTTTATATATTAATCTTCTTTTGGAGGTTCTACATCATCTTTTTCTTCATTTTTTTTACAACAATTTAATTTTTGAAGTTTCTCTTTTGCTAAGTCCTTTCCACCGATTCCGAAAGCTATTGCAAAGGCTACTGCTAAAGC
>NZ_CAMQXC010000091.1 GCF_947038635.1 uncultured Cetobacterium sp.
ATGTAACAGTGACAAGAGCACCTTTATCCATACCAGTTAATGCTAGAATAGTTGGATTAACAAAAATAACATAAGAGATTGTTAAAAATGTTGTAAATCCTCCTAAAATCTCTCTTTTTAAGCTACTGTCTCTTTCACTTATTTGAAAATAATCATCAATTTTATCATAAGCTCTAGTTTTAATGTTTTGATTTAATACTTTTTCCATTGTTCAAAATTCCTCCGATTTTTTTAGTAGTAGGCAATTTACGGCTGCCTGTAGAAACATTTGATCCCTATTATCAACTTTATACTAAACAATCTATTTCCAGAAAGTTCTATGTATCTTAACTATCTCCTCTTGTAAAACAGCATCATCAATTGGACCGATAACTTCGATATTTTTTTGACCTTTAGCTAAAACCTCTCTACATGGAACATCAAAAGTTGGATTTTTTTCATGGCTACCAGTAAGTTCAAGAAGTTGCTTTTCTGTAATACCAAATACAATTTTTCCAACATTTCCCCAATAGATAGCTCCGGTACACATACAACAAGGTTCTGCAGTTGTATAAAGAGTACAATCCCATAAAAACTCCTTAGAATAAAGTTTTGTAGCTTTTCTCATAACTGTTGTTTCAGCATGACCAGTACAGTCTTTTTCAGTAATTTCCATGTTACCAGATTCTACAATAATATTTCCCTTAGAGTCTACAAGAAGTGCTCCAAATGGGTTGTTCCCACTAGCAACTGCTTCATCTGCAATTTCAATACATCTTCTTAAATACAATTTGTGATCCATAATAAAAATCCTCCTGTTAAAAAATAATAAATAAAAAAAGGTAATCCTAGGATTACCTTTGTTAACGATACACTTCACCCTAGCAAGATGAGCTGTTATAAAACAACCTAATGAGTCTCTTGTAGGCGCCATGTTGCACTAAAGTACAACTTTATTTAATTTATATAGTAATAATATCCGAAAATTTTACATTTGTCAATTAAAATCTTGACTTACTTTAAAATACAAGTATACTATTTGTAGAAAAAAGTTTTGGAGGGTAAAGTGAAAAAAATATTTTTATTAAGTATGTTAACATTGGTATCATCATTTTCTATGAGTGAAACAAAAGTTCCTAATTGGACAGTTCAACCTAAAGAAGGAGTTATAAAAGGTGATTATTATAAAATCGAAGAGAGATTTCGTCAAGGTCATTTAGGAACTTTAGAAGTGGTGAAAAATAATGATAAATTAGTTCATGTGGAGTTTAATGAATTAACAAGACCTAACTATTATAATCGTTTTTATCAAAATGTATCAAAAAGATTGTCACCATACAATTTTTCGATGGCAGAAAAAAGTGGTGTGGCTTGGATAGAAGGAGTTTTAGCTGCTGAAAATCAAATGATAAAAGAGCAAAGATTAACAGGAACTTTTGATATGGTAGCTGGAGCATCAAATAGTATTCAGCAATCTATGGTTCCATTAGCAGAAAAATTAAACTCTCAAATGGATAAAAAATCTAACTTTAAATATTATAGTGTTTCAGAAAACTTTGGCAATGGTCTAACAGGAGTTTTAAAAGTTGTTATTGAGAAAGGTAAAATAATAGAGTGTAGATATGATGAAATATTTGCAGATACTAAAGATGAGATAAAAGATAAAAATTTAAAAGAGTTTTATAGACAATCAAAATATTGGAGTATTATGTATGATGAGCCATCTCGTATTGGATTTAATGTACAGATGGATGCTTTAAATGATAAAGTTGTAAAAACACAAAACCTTTTAGATTTAACAGATCTACCAGCTACTGAAAAGTCAGGAAATTATAAACAAAGTGGTTTTACAAGAAGAAATACTGCTTGGGATAATTATTTAAAATTAGCAGAAAAAATGAAAAATGAATTAGAAAAAGATAATATATTAAAATAAAAAGGTGTGAGATTTATTCTCGCACTTTTTTTATTAAAAACAAGGAAAATATAAAATTATTTTCTATACTTGTTCAAGTAGATATTCTAGGAGGTTTCATTATGAAAGAAAAAAAGAAAGAACTTTATAATAGGGACTTAAGTTGGTTAGAATTTAATAGTAGAGTAGTACATGAAGCAAAATCTGGAAGAAATCCACTTTTAGAAAGAGCTATGTTTTTAGCAATAGCATCAACGAATTTAGATGAATTTTTTATGGTTAGAATACCTAAAAAAAGAGAAAAAAAAGAGAGAGAGAAAATCTATAATAGCATTAAAAAAATGGTCGATAATATTTATAGTGAATATGCTTTATATTTAAAGGATTTAAAAAAAGAGGCAGATATTGATATAAAAGATTACCTGAGTTTAAGTAAAAAAGAGAAAGAGTTGGCAGATGATTACTTTAATAGATTGATTCAACCAATATTAGAGATAATTGAGATAGATCCATTTCATCCAATACCAAGGATAGCTTCTGGAAATCTAGTTTTATTGGGAATGATTGAGAAGAAAAAAACAAAAGAAAAGAAAGTTATTATGATTGAGCTAAGAGGAGAGTTTGAAAGAATCATAAAATTAGAGAAGGATAAAAATCATTTTATTTTAATTGAGGAGTTAATAAAAGGAAATCTTAATACTCAGTTAGAAGATTTTGAGATAAAAGAGATTGGAATCTTTAGATTGACAAGAGATGAGGGCGTAGAGATTTTAGAGGATTCAAAAGTAAATGCAGATATTATAAAAGAGGTTGAAGATCAGTTAGAGGAGAGAGAGTGGGGAGAGGTTATAAGAGTTGAATATGATAAAAAGCTCTCTAAAGAGATGAAGGATTTTATAACAAAAAACTTTAGTGTTTTAACAACAGAGATATATGAGATATCAGGACCTATAAATTTAGATTTTTTATGGACAATAGAGGGATTAAATGGATATGAAAAATATAAGTATGAGCCATTAAATGAAAAATTTTTGAAAAAGATGAAGGGAGAAAACATATTTGAAACTTTAAAGAAAAAAGATAGATTATTACTGCACCCGTATGAATCTTTTGAAGCAGTTACAGAGTTAATTGATACAGCTGCAGATGACCCAGATGTACTAGGTATAAAACAAACTTTGTACAGAGTAAAACACCATGATTCTCCAATAATTGATGCCTTAGAAAAGGCTTGTAAAAAGGGAAAACAAGTTACTGTTTTAGTTGAAGCTAAAGCTAGATTTGATGAGGGAGATAATATAGAGTGGGCTAAAAAATTGGAAAGAGTTGGTTGTCATGTAATTTATGGAATAAAGGATTTAAAAGTTCATGGAAAAACACTTTTAATTTTAAGAAAAGAGAATGAAAAAATAAAAAGATATGTTCAATTAGGAACTGGAAACTACTATAAAGCTCCTTATGTTGATATCTCCTTATTTACAGCTGACGAAGGAATAGGTGAAGATATATCCAATCTATTTTCTAATTTAATAAGTCCACAAGAAAAACAAAATTGGAAAGAGATGGGAGTAGGACCACAAGAGTTAGAAGATAGATTTAAAAAACTTGTAGATAGAGAGATTAGTAATGCACTAAAAGGAAAGAAAGCAAAAATCATAGCTAAAATGAATGGATTAACAGATGAAAGTATGATAGAAAAACTTTATGATGCTTCAAATGCTGGAGTAAAAGTAGTTTTAATTGTTAGAGGAGCTTGTTGTTTACTACCTGGAGTTAAAAATATGAGTGAAAATATAGAGGTCTATAGTATTGTTGGAAGATTTTTAGAGCATAATAGAGTTTATATTTTTGAAAATAATGGAGAGAAAGAGTATTTCTTATCAAGTGCAGACTGGATGACTAGAAATTTAGAACGAAGAGTAGAACTGATGTTCCCTGTAAAAAATAGTAAAAATAGACAGCAGTTAGATTTATACTTTGAAAATATACTAAAGGATAATGTAAAGAGATGGAAAGAAAATGAAGATGGAACATACTCTTTAATAAAGCCTAACAAAGATGAAAAAGAGTTCTCATACCAAAATTATTATTTGGATAATAAATTTTGAGGTAAGGAGGACTAAATATGAAATATAAAAAAGCTATAATTTCAGCTTTTATTGCAGGTAGTGCTGGATTTGTTCTAGGATATGATATGGGTATTTCTGGAGGAACAATAACAAATGTATCAACTCATTTTAATCTTAATTCAGCATGGGAAGGTTTTGCATTATCAGTTTTTATAGTGGGAGCAGTTTTAGGAAGTGTTTTTACAAAGAGAATAAATGATGAGCTTGGAAGAAAAAAAGCTTTAATTATAGGAACTATTTTAATGTTAATAGGAGCAATAGGAGTATATATAACAGGAGATAAATTTCAAATGTTTTTATTATTTAGAGGTGTAGCGGGAGCTGGTATGGGACTGTTATTTTCTTCAGAACCATCCTATGTTACAGAGATCTCTCCTCCGAGCATAAGAGGAGGGTTAGGATCAATACTGCAATTTACAACAGGATTAGGAATAATCGTTGGTTATTTAATAACTTTTATTATGTTAAAAAATCAAGGGGTTATTCAAGATAATCTTTGGATGTGGAAAAGTATTTATGGAACAGAGGTTATTGTAGTTGCAATCTATTTAGTTTTTTTATTCTACATTGTACATAGTCCAATCTGGTTTTTAATGAAAAATAGAGATGATGAAGCTAAAAAAATAATGCAAGCTATATGGCCAGATATTGATTGTGATAAATTTATAGAAATACATAGTAAGTATAATAGAAATGATGATGAAAGTAAAAATATAGAACATCAAATGGAGAAAAGTGGCAAGTTGAAAAAGCTTATATTTATAACCTTTTTTATGGCAGCGTTGACAGAGCTTTGTGGTATAAACCCACTAATTTACTACTCATCTGATATATTTAGAAAAATTATGCCAGAGGGACCTAATACAGCTTTTTATCAAAGTATAATAAATGGTGTTTTTTTTACAGTTGGATCTTTAGTGTCAATGCTAACTGTAGATAAATTTGGAAGAAAAACACTACTATTTATAGGAACTTTTGTTATGTCTGCTTCTTTATTTATAATAGGAATACATATATATTTAAGTTATTATTCAATGCTTCTTGTTTATTTAGTATACCTATTTATATTTTCTTATAATTTTTCAGCAGGTGCAATTAGATTCTTATATATAGGAGAGTTATCTCCAACTCCATTAAGAGCATATAGTCTGGGATTTGCAGGAATTGTAAACTGGGTTAGTGATTTTTTAGTATCTTGGACATTGCCAATTATAGCAAATAGTATTTTTTTAAATAGGATTTTTAAAGGTTCTTCAATCTTTTTTATCTACTCAGTTTTTGGATTTATATTTTTCATTTTAGTGTTTACAATTCCAGAGACAAAAGGAAAATCCTTACATGAAATTTCAGAGTATTGGAGTCTAAAAGATAGTTAGGAGGATGAATTTATGGATAAAATCTCAAATGATGATTTATTAAAAAAATTAGAAACAGATGAGAAAAGTGGTTTAAATAGTTCAGAAGCCCAAAAGAGATTGTTAAGAGATGGTAAAAATGCACTAGAAGAGAAAAAGGTAACTCTTTTACAAAGATTGATGCCATATTTTTGGGGACCTATACCTTGGATGATAGAAGCTGCAATTGTACTTTCATTAATAACAATGGATATAAAAGATTTTATAATTATATTGCTTTTGCTGCTATTAAACGCCTTTATTGGATGGAGACAGGATAAAAGTGCACAAGATGCACTAGCAGCATTAAAAAATGATTTAGCATTAAAAGCTAATGTTTTAAGAGATTCTAAATGGCAGGAGATTCCAGCTTCAGATTTAGTTGTAGGTGATATTGTTGCAGTAGCTTTAGGAAATGTTGTTCCGGCTGATGCTCAAATACTAAGTGGTGATTATTTAACAGTTGACCAATCAGCACTAACAGGTGAAAGTTTACCAGTAACTAAAAATATACAAGATGTTGTGTATTCTGGATCAATAGCTAAAGAGGGCAGTGTAACAGTTGTTGTAACAGCAACTGGAGTAAATACATATTTTGGTAAAACTGCAAAATTAGTAGCAGAAGCTGGTGCTAAGAGTCAATTGACAGGAGAGATAACATCTGTAGGTAACTTTTTAATAATAGGTGCTATAGTTCTTTCTATAATTTTAGTAACATTCCAGTTGATTTTAATAAGACCTTTAGATCAAGTGACTATTTTAAGAATAGTTAAAACAGTACTGGTTTTAATGGTTGCAACTATTCCAGTAGCAATGCCAGCTGTTATATCTGTAACAATAGCCTTAGGAGCTTTACAACTTTCTAAGATGAAAGCTATAGTTTCAAAGTTAAATTCTATAGAAGCTTTAGCAAGTGTAGATGTGTTATGTAGTGATAAAACAGGAACATTAACTCAAAATAAATTAAGTGTAGCAGATGTTTTTCCAGTTGAGGGAGTTACTAGTGAGTTGATGACAACATATGGAGTTTTAGCTTCAGACCCTAAGGGTGAGGATGTTATAGATTTAGCTATTAAAAATTTCTTAAAATCTAAAGATTCATTGACTAGTTATAAAATAGATAAGTTTATACCATTTAATCCTGTTATAAAAAGAGTGGAAGCAGTAGTGGAAAAGGATGGAAAAACATTCCATATAGTAAAAGGAGCTCCACAAGTTATTGTTGAAATGTGTAAATTAGCTGGAGACAGTTTAAAAAATGTTCAAGATAAAATAGATGAGTTAGCATCTCACGGATTTAAATCTTTAGGACTTGCAACTGGTGATGGAGAGACATGGAGCTATGTAGGAACTTTCTCTTTAGCAGATCCGTTAAGAGTTGATAGTAAATCAACTGTTCAAGCTTTAAAGGGTGAAGGAATAGACGTAAAAATGATAACAGGAGATAGTCAAAATATAGCAAAAGAGGTTGCTAATCAACTTGGTATAGGGGACAACATATTATTAGCAACAGATGTTTTTGGAACAGACGATAAAAATATGACAATAACGTCAAAGATGCAAAAACAAGTAAAGGAAGCTAGTGGATTTGCAGAGGTATTTCCACAACATAAGTATGAAATTGTAAAAGTTTTACAATCTAAAGGGCATATTTGCGCAATGACAGGTGATGGTGTTAACGATTCACCAGCACTAAAACAAGCAGATTGCGGAATTGCTGTTTCAGGGGCAACAGATGCAGCAAGAGCAGCAGCAGCACTTATTTTAACTAATCCAGGATTAAGTGTAATAGAAAACGCTGTAAATGAAGCGAAAAAAATATTCTCAAGAATGATGAGTTATATATACTATCGTATTGCAATGACAGTTAATATTATGATATTCTCTGTTATTGTAACATTAATTGGAAAGTATCTAATTCATAGAGTTGTTCCTGGAGAGGGAGATTCATTTTTCCCACTGACAGCTATAATGCTTGTATCTCTAGCTCTATTAGATGATATACCAATAATGACTATAGCTTATGATAATGCAGAGGTAAGTTCAGGACCATCAATTTGGAACAAAAAGAGAGTTTTTATAGTTAGTTTTGTTTTAGGAATTATATCTGTTGTTCAAAGTATAGCGCTTGTTGTATGGGCAGATAGAGATTGGAGCCAAATAACAAGTTTTAGTCAACTACAAACATTAGTATTTTTACAGTTAGTTGTTGGAGGACATCTGTTATTATTTATAACAAGACGTTCAGGCTGGTTTTTTACTAAGCCCTTCCCTCAATGGAAGCTGTTTACAGCAATAGTTCTTACTCAAATTTTTGTTGTATTTATGACATATTTTGGCTGGTTAGTTGAATCAATAACTATAAGAGATATTTTATATGTTTGGGGTTATAATATTCTATGGATGTTCCCACTATCATTTATTTCAATAATCTTAAAAAAAATAAAATAAAAAAAAAGAGGTTCACTTTTATTGTGAATCTCTTTTTTTATTTTAATAACTATTTTCCAACATAAGTTCCTAAATAGTTTAGTATTTTCTTTTTAATTCTTTGAATAGTGTTGTCTATTTTTTTTGGAGATTCATCTAATGTTTCGGCAATCTCAATATATGTATACTCTTTACATAAATAGTAGAACACTTTTTTCTCTAAATCACTTAAGTTTTCAACTAGGAAAGTTTCTAAAAGTTTAACTAGCTCTTTTCCTAAAACAATCTCTTCAGGATTGTAGAAGTTGATAGATGGAGCGTTATATTTAGTAACCTCTTCAAATCCAACATACTCCTCTCCCATAACTGCAGAGTTTAGATTTTGATATTTAGCAGAACTATGTGTTTTTACAGCTGTTATAATCTGTCTTCTAATACATAGATTTGCAAAAGTGTTAAAACATGCATTTTTTGTTTCATCATAAGATTTAATCGCTTTCATAAGGCCGATATAACCTTCTTGTAGTAAATCATCTGATTCTGCACCTTTTAAGAAAAACTTACGATTGTTTCTTAAGATTGAATTTTGGTATTCGTGGAAGATTTTTTCAGTAGCTTCCTCGTCACCTTGTTGTGCTAATTTAATGTCTCTAATTTCTATCATGGTATCGTCCCCCGACTTTCTTTGATATGTTTCTTACTCTGTAATGATATCAAAAAAGTAAAAGAAAATAAATATTCCAAATTTTTCTTTTTTAATTTATTTTTTGATATATAAACACATTTTTTGAAAAACGGAAAGCTAGTGTTTATAAGGCGAACTTAATAACGAGTTATTTTGTATAGTATGTGTGCTGAAAAATAAAGAGATAAAAATAAAAATAAAAAGGTAAAAATAAAATAAATTAGTATAAACTGTCACTATTATTTTTATTTTTTTAATACTAATT
>NZ_CAMQXC010000092.1 GCF_947038635.1 uncultured Cetobacterium sp.
CAGATAGCTCAGGATTTTAAGTCCTGTGCGTCTACCTATTCCGCCACCCAGGCGTTGATTTCTTGCTTTCGCTTTCAACAAAATAATAGTACCATTTTTTTCAGTAAAAGTCAACAAGTTTTTTAATTTTTTATAAAAAAAATTTTATTGCAACTTTTTTCAACTTATGATACCATTGAATGACTCTATATTTAGGAGAATTAAAAAGAAACTAAGCGCCAGAACTTTTTTAAGTTGACGAGGACTGGAATCATCGAACATTCGGCGGGTATTCCAGAGGTGACTACAACCTTAGACCTTCTACAAATCTAAAAGGTGACTTTTAGGACAAAGGAAAGTAAGTAGTGATTCTTCTTAAATATAAAGAACATTGAAAATTAAATATTTTAAGGAGGATTTTTTATGTGTGGAATTGTTGGTTACATAGGAAAAGGA
The DNA here is from genome assembly GCF_947038635.1 of uncultured Cetobacterium sp. Lineage (GTDB taxonomy): Bacteria > Fusobacteriota > Fusobacteriia > Fusobacteriales > Fusobacteriaceae > Cetobacterium_A. Next base: position 436 of record NZ_CAMQXC010000092.1, read on the forward strand.
GATGCTAAAAGTGTTATTTTACAAGGGTTGGAAAAACTTGAGTATAGAGGATACGATTCAGCTGGTATCGCAATTATAAAGGATTCTAAAATTATAGTTGAAAAGAAAAAAGGTAAACTAAAAAATTTAGAGACTCACTTAGAAGGAATGGATTTAGACTCTCATATTGGAATCGGTCATACAAGATGGGCTACTCATGGTGAGCCATCTGACAGAAATTCTCATCCTCACTTTAGTGAAGATATTTCTATTGCAGTAGTTCATAATGGAATTATTGAAAATTATTCCATATTAAAAAATGAGCTTATTCAAAAGGGATATAAATTCAATTCTGACACAGATACCGAAGTAATTGCTCATCTTATTCACTCTCTTTATAAAGGAGATCTTTTCAATGCAGTTACAGAGGCTATAAAACAACTTAGAGGAAGTTATGCTCTTGGAATTCTTCATAAAGATTTTCCAAATGAAATCATCTGTGCGAGAAAGGATAGTCCACTTGTAATTGGAATTGGTGAAAATGAAAATATTATAGCATCTGACGTCCCTGCACTTCTAAAATATACTAAGAACGTGTATTTTTTAGAGGATGGAGATATTGCTAAATTAACTGCTGACTCTGTTGAAATCTTTGATAAAACTTTAAATTCTGTAGGAAGAGAAATTAAAGTTATTGAATGGGACTACGAACAAGCTACTAAAGGTGGTTTCCCTCATTTTATGATTAAAGAGATTTTTGAACAACCAAAATCTATTGAAGAAACTTTAAATAGAAGAGTTCATAATGGAATCATTGATTTCTCTGATGTTTTATCTGATGATGAAATCAATAAATTTGATATGATTCATATTGTAGCTTGTGGAACTGCATATCATGCCGGATTACAAGGACAATATGCTTTGAGAGAGATTTCTAGGATTAATTCTTTAGTTGAAATTGCATCTGAATATAGATATATGGATCCTTTTGTTAACGAAAATACATTAGCTATTTTTGTAAGCCAATCTGGTGAAACTTTAGATACACTCGCAGCTTTAAAAGAAGCAAAATCTAGAGGTGCAAAAACATTAGCCATTACTAACGTTGTTGGTTCAACTATTTCAAGAGAAGCTCATAATACAATTTATACTATGGCTGGACCTGAAATTGCAGTTGCTTCTACTAAAGCTTACACAACACAAGTGACTATTTTCCAATTACTAGCTATATATTTAGCTGAGAAAAAAGGAAGATTATCTAAAGAAAAAGTAGAAAAGTTAATCTCTTCTTTATACAGTATTCCAGAAAAAATTAAAACTACTTTAGATAATACTGAAATTATTAAAAGTGTTGCAAACTTTATGAAAGATAAGCATAATGGTTTTTATATTGGAAGAGGTGTAGATTTTGCTACAGCTCTAGAAGGTTCATTAAAAATGAAAGAGATTACATATATTCATACTGAAGCCTTTCCTGCTGGAGAATTAAAGCATGGTTCAATAGCTTTAATAGAACCTGGAACACCTGTTGTAGTTATCGGAATGCAATCAAATCTTTTAGAAAAAACAATATCAAATATAAAAGAACTTAAAGCTAGAGGGGCACACATTATAACTATTGCTAGAAAATCTTGTGAAGAAGCTATTGATGTTTCTGATGAGTTTATCGGCGTGGAAGATATTGAAGATGTTTTCTCTGTTTTATTAGCTATTATCCCATTACAGCTTTTATCATACTTTACATCAGTAGATAAAGGTATCGATGTAGATAAACCTAGAAACCTAGCAAAATCAGTAACTGTTGAATAGTTTAAAAAGAGCCAATAGGCTCTTTTTTTTATACTTATTAAGTAGAATTTAACGTTTTTTCATGTTATAATATTTTTACTTTAGGAGGTTATATATGAACGATAGATTAAAAGGCACAATTTGGATGTGTATCTCTGCTTTAGGGATGGCACTAATGGGAGCTACAGTTAAGTTTATTGGTAGCGATATCTCAACTTTTGAAAAACTTTTTTTTAGAAATCTTATTGGTGTAGTTATGTTACTTTTTACAATGAGAGGACAAAATATAAATATTTGGGGAAGTAGTAATAGAAGTAGATTATTTATGATCTACAGATGTGTTATCGGGTTAACTGGTGCGGTTTTGTATTTTTATTGCATAAATAAACTTTATTTAGCAGATTCAGCTTTATTAAATAAACTTTCACCATTCTTTGTAACTATTTTTGCAACTTTATTCTTGAAAGAAAAACTTGAAAGACACCAAATACCCATTTTAATTGTTGTATTATTTGGAGCTCTTCTTGTTATTAAACCTAAATTTAGTTTTGAAATGCTTCCTGCTCTAGCTGGATTCTTGTCAGCTATTTTTGCCGGTGGTGCCTATACTTTAGTTAGATACCTTAGAACTATGGAAGAGCCCTCAACTTTAGTTTTATGGTTTTCAGCTTTTTCTATGATAGGAATGATTCCACCTATGTTAATACAGGGCTTTGTTATCCCTAATGGCATTCAATTATTCTATCTTATTTTAACTGGTATTTTTGCAACTGTCGGACAAATTGGTTTAGCATACGCTTATAAATACGCTTTAGCTAGTGAAGTTTCCATATATCAATACTTAAGTATTATATTTTCAGCCATAATTGGATTTATGTTTTGGAAAGAAATTCCAGATGCTTTAAGTTTAGTTGGCGGATTAATAATTATTGGTGCAGCTATTTTTAACTACAGATTATCAAAAAAGTGATTGCTATAAGCAATCACTTTTTTATCTCTTCTATTACACTACTCAGCTTTATACTTTGTTTATTTTTATAATTCTGATATTCCTTTATTATCTTTTCATCTATAAAATAATATCTTTCATTATTTAGTTGATAACTTTTCAAAGGATATTTTTCTATTCTAACATCTTTTTTTTCTAATCTTATAACTGTTGAACAACCCTTTCTACAAGGCTCTAAAGGAGAACAAGTTTTAAAACAGTCATCTTTTTCATAAATTTTATATGATATATATCTACAGCATATCGGTCTTAATTTATATATCAAGCATTCTCCTATTTTTTTATCATGAAAATAACAAATATTCCCCTCTAATTTATTTTTTAATATTTTTTCTTTTATTTCATTATTTTTATTTAAAAACTCTACTATCTCTTTCTTTTCATCTAAAGATATTAGTGAATAATCCCAATTACAACAACCACAGGAATTAGAAGTTTGATTACATAATCTCTCTCCATTCAACTTCACTATTTTATTTTTTGCATCTTCTAATATTTCTCTTAATATTTTCATTTTTCTTCCTTTTAAAATGTATATGAAACACCTACTGTCACTGTTCTCCCTATCGCAGGATAATATTGTCGTCTAAATTTCCATTCATTATTTTCATAATTATCATCCCAATAACCTGCGTATTCATCATACTTTTCATCAAATATATTTTCAATTCTACCTGTTATCATAAAATCAGAAGTTATTTTATAGTAAGCTGATAAATCAAAAGTTACGTATTCACCCGAATTTTTACCTCTTAAATTTTCTAAGTCATCTAAATCATATGATTGACTATAATAAATGCCCTCAAAAGTTGTAGAAAATTTTTCAGTAAAATCATATGTTAATCCACCTGTTATTTTCCAATTAGGCACACTCGGTATTTCAGAACCTGCATACTCTCCACTTACAACTTTACTTTTTATATATGTTATAGATGATCTTAAAGTTAATTTATCTATATAATGTTCAGCAACCCCTTCAAACCCAATTCTTTCAGTTTTTCCAATATTATAATTTACCATACCTGAAAACTCTGGTGGTATAGCTGAGTATATCTCATCATGTGTTTTTTTATAAAATGTAGAAACAGATAAATATGTGTCATTCAGAAAATCTTTAAGCCCTACCTCTATTGTATCTTGAACTTGAGGCTTTAACTTTTCAGAATTTTTTGTATATCTCATTTCAGAAGCTGTGGGTGTTCTAAAGGCTCTATTGTACGAAACATAAGTAGAACCAGTATCAGAATATAAATAATTAGCACTTAACTCATAAGAATAGTTATTATATTTGCTATCATCTTTTGTACCAATCTTATTCCAATTATTTAAACTTGCATTTCTCCAATAAAAATTATATTTCGAATAATCATACCTTATTCCCTGACTTAATTGTAATTTTCCAAGTTCATACTTATTCATAAAAAATGTTCCAAAATTTTCTTTACTAGAATCCCCAGATTGTACATTTTTATAACCTGTTATCTTATCTTTCCCATCTTCTCCTAACCCCGTTACTTTTTTATATTCTTCTCCAACTGAATAAGGTTTAAAAGCTTCATCTAAATAGTCCACACCTACTATAAAATATCCGTCTAAGTTATAGTTATGCTTTATTTGAGCCTTTACGTATTTCCTTTCATCATCTCCCTCTCTTTTGAAACTACCATAGTATTGATTTCCTGCCTCTCTACTAAAATTACTATTTTTTCTGTAGTAATAGTTTCCATACATTAAGAACTCTGTATTTGGAGATATATTTTTAGTAATTTTTAAATAGTTATCATTAGACTCATATTTTGAACCAGATATTTTTCCAGGATCTTTTCTATCATTATCAGAAACATACCTCGGAACAGCTACTCCTAATCTATTTTTATCTCTATTATAAGTATACTTATACTCAATCTCTCCATTTTCTAAAAGGTATTTAGCTTTTAGATTAAATGAGTGATTTCTAAAATCTTCATGTTTTCTCCAGCCATTATTACTATCCTCAACAAAAGACACTTCAGTTAAAAGTTTATCTGTTATTTTTGTACCATAAAGAAATCCATATTTTCTAATATTATAACTTCCATAATCTCCAAAAATATTTCCATAAAAATCTTTATTTTCAACATTTTTAGTCAAAACATTAACTATACCACCTATAGCTTTATCTCCATAAAGTATATTCCCTCCTCCAGGAATAACCTCTATTCTATCAATCATTGCTAAAGGTAAATTAGATATCTGACTTGGTGAAACCGGAACTCCATCTAGTGTTATTAAAGAGTTTTTATCACTATACATGGAATTTAAGCCTCTTATATCAAACTTTATTGTTCCTGCATACCTTGTTACTCTTACACCTGGAACATTTTTTAATACATCCACCAAATCTTTTGCTCCACTATTTTTAATTTCTTGTGAAGTAACAATACTCACATTTGCAGGTGTATCTCTAACAGTAGTCTCAAAATTTTCTGTCGTTATAACACTATCACTCAATTTAATAACTTTATTTGATTCTTCGCCAAAAGATATAATGGAAAATAACAAATAACACATTCCTAATATTTTTCTATTCATCTTTCCTCCCATTTCATTTTATTCTTAAATGACAATTACTCAATATAGAAAAATACTAGACAATTAAAAAATCTAATAAAAATTAAAAGCCCATTAAACTTTAGTTTTTATTAGAAATTAGAAGTTTTTATTTAATTACAAAAAATTGTATTATAAAATATACTCTTATCTCTCATCTTTCCCCCACGAAAAATAAAAAACTAAATTTTAAATAAGTCTCCTGACTTAGTTTCATCCTACTCCTAATCCTTCCCAGATTTTTAATCCAGTGGTTCTATAGTTTCGTCCACAATACAGTAGCTTGGGGCTGTGCGGGATTCTCACCCATCTTCCTTTATTAAGCCTTTTGGCATTTAAAATACTTTTATAATATAATACTTTAAATTTATTTTGTCAATTATTTGAATATAACATTTATTATTTGAATATACTTCTTTACTTTTACTTCTTTTTTATATTATAAAAAAAGAAGTAGAACTTCTACTTCTTTTCAGATTACAAAACTTTTCTAACTTGCCAAAAATGATTGTCCCAATAATCATCTATTTCAGAGATTATAACGCCCTTTGATGTTGATGCATGCATAAATTTATTATTACCTAAATAAACTCCTACATGATGAGTTTTTCTCCAACCTATCTTGAAAAATACTAAATCACCAACTTCCCAATAATTACGTTTTTTTATTTTATCACCCTCTTGGGCCATCTTTTTAGTTGTTCTAGGTAGTTTTTTAGTAAATTTTTCTCTATAAAGATGCTGCATTAAAGCTGAACAATCAACTCCACTTTTAGTTGTACCGCCTAGTCTATACTTGGTTCCTTTCCAACTTTTATAAAAAGCCGTTATCTTAGCAGTTCTTTCATTTCTTTCTCTTTCACTAATCCTGGCTGATGAACATCCTGTGAATATAACTAAAACGAACAAAAGTAATATTTTTAAAAGAAATCTATTATTTTTTAACAAAATTTAATTTTACTCCTGAATTTGTAATTAATACAATTCCATCTTTTGTTACGTCAATTTCTTTTGAATCTTTAAGATTTTTTAAATACTCTTGCTCTTGTATCATTAAATTTTCAGGTCCCATCATTCTAGTAGATCCAGGCTCTTGAATTGAAATTTTATTTCCTTCTAATGTATAGTTTGCAAAATATCTATTAACACTTGAAGTTCCAGAAACTTTATCTTTCTCAAAATTAATATCAATTTCACTCTCTGGAAGAACTCCTTGAAGAGTATATGTATTTCCTATAATTTGAGAACTTATATCCTCTTTTTTTCCAAAACACCCTACAAATAACATAGTTGTAATTAAAAATAATAGTAATTTTTTCATTTTTTCACCTCTTCTTTATTATTATTTTCTATTCTAACATGTTCAGCTTTAATTCTCCATATAAAATTTTAAATTTATTTTATCTATTATCTCATTATTTTTATTTAATATATCATATGTAATTTCTTGACCCTGTTCAAATTTTTCCAAATCATCAATAGCAACAAAAACTTTTCCATTCTCAACTTTAATTTTTATATTTTCAACTAATATCACTCTAGAATTTCCAAAATCATCTATAACCTCTTCAATATTATTAAGTTTTATTTTCAAATTCTTATAATTTTTATCTATAGTATTCGAAGATTCAATCTCATAATATTTATTATTTTTCTCCGAATCGCCTATCTGGATTTTATCTTGGCTATTATAATTTTTAGTTATTCCAATAACTTTAAAAACCTCTTTTTTACCACTTAAAATAACTATTTTATCTATCAACGTATTTTTTTTATTTTTATAAACTATACTTAAAATATCTCCTGAAATTTTGTAGCTCATATTATAATTCAAATCTTTTGGTAACTCTACTCCTATAAAAATTTCTTTCGAATTTTTAAATATATTACCGTAATTTAACTCTTCTAGATAAATTCCTGGATATTTTTCTATCAATGGAACAATTTTAACAGCATTTCTATAAGAGCTAGCCTCTTGATTATTTCCCTCTATTATTGCTTCTGATTTTAAAATCAATCTTAATCTATCTAATTTATCTTCACTTTTTGTTATTTCTAAATCATAATCATTTAATTTTATTTTTTTTACTATTAAGCATTTTTTTCCATACTCTTGTTTTTTTAAAATCGGATTTTTATAATCAAAATCTAAATATATATCTGGATTAAAACTAGGCATTTCTATATTTAGTACTTGAGTCGTAATTTTATCAGGATACTTATATTCTATTTCTAACTCATATTTTTTTTCTTTTAGATCCCATTCATAAATCATTAACTCCATTTTTTGTCTATTTAAACTTTTCCATTTTAACTCTATAACTAAACCATCTAAATCTATTTTTTCCACTTGGAAGGCATATTTATCCCAAACAACATTCTTTTCTTTTATTATTTTTCCATCTTTTTTTATTATAACTTTCTCTAAATTTTTATCTATTTTTAAATTTTTTCCTAAAATATCTACAGTTGAAAAATACCCAACTGTATTTGGATAGGTTGGAACTGGAATGTCTGAAATAATCAAATAATGTCCCTTTCCTAATAATGGTTCATTGGATTTATATTTTAAAGTTACTACATTTTTTGCTACCACTATATTTGTATAAATTAAAAGTAATAGTATTAATATATTTTTCATATTTCCCCCAAATATTTTTATCTTTTTTCTATATACTCTTCTATTAAATTATACTATATTTTTTTTGTAAAAAAAAGAAATGTTACAAAAAATAAAAAAAACTCCTTATAAAAGGAGTTAATAACTTTTTATGGTGCCGCTTATCGGAGTCGAACCAATCACCTACTGATTACAAGTCAGTTGCT
>NZ_CAMQXC010000093.1 GCF_947038635.1 uncultured Cetobacterium sp.
TTAATATTTTTATCCCTGTTAAAGTAAGAGCTAGTACAGCTTCTTCCATACCTTTATAAGCGCCTTCTTCAATTGTGCATTGTGCTAATTCTCTACTATGACTAATTACATCTTTATACAGAGGTAGATATGGATGAATTGTCGCACATACATGACTTACATCTCCTGCATCAGTTGACCCACTATCCTCCGAATCTTTCATTTCAGTTATTCCTATATCTTTCAAACTTTCCTCGTAAAGATTCATTAAGGTTTTATTTGTTATTAAATCTAAAAAACTTGTTTCATAGTTTTCTATTTCTAACTTAGTTCCTGAAGAAATTGCAGCACCTTTAGCACAATTTAATACTTTTTCTAAAAGTATATCCAGCTCATTTTTATTTCTTGATCTTACATAAAAATTAGCTATAGCTAAATCTGGAATTATATTAGCAGCTTCTCCACCTTTTGTTATAATTCCATGTACTCTATCAGTTGGCAGTATCTGCTGTCTTAATGCATTTATTGTATTAAATAAAGTAATTACACCATCTAAAGCATTTATTCCTAAATGAGGAGAACCAGCTGCATGAGAAGTTTTTCCTCTAAATGTAAATTGTAAAGCTTCCATAGCCTGACTTGAACTACTTCTCAAATGTAAATTCCCACTCGTAGGATGAACTATCATAGCAACATCAATATTATTAAATGCTCCTGATTTAACCATAGATACCTTTGCTCCATCTGTTTCTTCAGCTGGTGTTCCAATAACTAATACTTCTCCACCATATATATTTACAAACTCTCTTAAAAGTATTCCTGCAGCACTACTAGTTACACCTAAAAGATTATGACCACATCCATGACCTATTTCTGGAAGTGCATCGTATTCAGCTAAATAAGCTATTCTTGGTCCTGGTTTTTCTCCTACATAATTTGCTAAAAAAGCTGTTTCAATCCCACAATAACCTTTCTCTATAAAAAATCCGTATTTACTTAAAATTTCACAATGTTTATCTCTTGCTTTAAACTCTTTTAAACCTAATTCTGGATTTTCAAAAAGATAACTATTTAAATCTTTTAATTCTTCAAAAATTTCCATATATCTTTCTTTTAATTCTAATATAATTTTTTCCAAATTTATCCCTCCTAGTTTATTTTGAAATTTTTATTTAATACAAAACTTTTATTTTTTTCTTTTTTATTGATAAACATAGTTTTAGCTAGATAAATCGCACTAAATCCAGCCACTAATTTTGCTACAATGAAAGGTAATATATTATCTGGTGAAACTCCAGCTACAAATCCTAATTGTCCTCCAAAAACATATGAGCCTGCTACTGCAAATGCACTATTTATTATTTTGCTGTTATTATCCATTTTATTAAAAATTCCAAACATCGGTATACTACTCACTAAAGATGCCATAAAACCAGCTGTACCACTCTCATCTATTCCTAATAAAGAGCCCATTTTTTTTAAAGTTTCTTTAAAATATTTCTCTATAAAGTATAATAATGGATAAGCTCCACTTAAAGTTAAAGCTACTCTTGTAACTACTTTCATACTTTCATCTATAGGATTTAATCCCTGAATTATTGAATATCCAAACATAGTTTCTATAATAGTTAGAACTAATCCGATAGTTATTAATATCGTCATTCCTTTCCCAAATTTATCAAATAATTTACAAGTTTTCTCTGGAAAAAACCATAGTCCTGTACAGATAATTCCTGAAAAAATAACCACTGGAATTAAATTGTGAATAATTAAAATTATATCAAGTCCCATAATTACTCCTGCTACAAAGCAACCTAAAGGAATCGTAGCTACACCGCTCAATATTCCTTTAGAAAAATTCTCTTTTGATAAGTCATCAATAATACCAAAGGCTACAGGCATTGTAAAAATTACTACTGTTCCTAACATTGAACCTAATATTACTCCTGAAAAATCAATTAAATCTTTATTTATTGCCAAATCTTTAGCTAAAAAATATCCTCCCATATCTGTTGCTAAAATTGAGTTTATATATATTGAAGGATCAATCCCTGTTAAAAAATAAAGTTTTTCAACAAATGGTTTTGAAAACTTTGATATTAACGGACTTATCGATAATATTCCTAACATAGCAAGTATTAAAGGTCCTGCTACATATATTCCCTCTTGAAATCTTTTTCCATACCCCAATTTATTTCCAAAACATCTATCTAAGGCTCCTAAAACCGCAAAAAAAGTTAGAATAAAAAATATAACTTTCAACTTTAATCCTCCCAATTCTATTTTTATCAATTGATTATATCATGAATATAAAAAAAATCTAGTACTAACGTACTAGATTTCTATTTATTTTTATATTATTTTACAACTTTACTTCTAAATAAATCAAACACTTCTTTTACTGATAAAATATCATTAATTTTCCATGCATCTTTTCCTGCAAAGAAAATTCCTTCTAAAGAGTCACCTTCATGTCCCTTTATTAAACTATCTTTCACACAAAATTTTCTACTACATTTTTTTAAGCAACTTGTACATTTTTTAGGAGTTAATTTTTCTTCATTGATAACTCTTTTTACATATGGTGATACTATAGCATTTGCTGGAAGACCTGCAGAACTCATAATTTGAACTACATCTCCCTCTTTTGAATTAACATACATCTCTTTAAATTCTTGACTTACCTCACACTCTTCAGTTGCTATAAATCTACTTCCCATTTGGATTCCATCTACACCTAAAGCCATCATTCTTTCTGCATCTTCTGGTGTGATTACCCCTCCTGCTCCAAAAACCGGAATTGAAACACCTTTTACAATCTCTTCAACTATATCCCAAGAATCTTTATCTGTTCCTAAATGTCCACCTGCGTTCCCACCTTCTACAACAATAGCATCTGCACCTAACTTCTCAGCTATTTTAGCTAACTTTAAACTTGAAACTATCGGAATAATTTTTACTCCTGTTCCTTTTACAGTTTCAAATATATCTCTTGAGAATCCTGCTCCACAGATTATCATATCAACTTTCTCTTCTATTGATACTTTTACTGCTTCTGCAAAGTTTGATGCAGCAACCATTATATTTACTCCAAGTGCTCCACCTTTTTCTATAATCATCTCTTTTGCTTTTCTTATCTCTTCTCTAAATTCTTCTGCCGGAATTGCAGTTCCTGATATAACACCAATTCCACCTTGATTTGCTACAGCTGAAGCTAATCTTGACATTGATGCTCTTATTCCCATTCCTCCTTGAATAATTGGTACCTCTATATTTAAATCTCCTATTTTCACTTAAATTCACCTCCAAGTATAATAACACTTGTTATAATAACATATGTTATCAAAAAATGGAAACTTTTTTTATTTAAATTTCACCCTTGACTTTAAACAATATATAGAGTATATTCATATTAATGTTAAATAATATAACAGGACACTTAGATAAGGAAATGAGGTTTGATTCCTCTACGGCCCCGCCACTGTAATTTGGACGAAAGTATTTTATACCACTGGATTTATTTCTGGGAAGGTTTACGAGTAGAATGAAAAGAGTCAGGATATTTATCTTTAGTGAATTATCTTCGAGGGAGGACTAAATATGATGAGATTTTGGCATTTTTTTCCTTAAGTCTATATAAACGTCTTTAACAACATGAATTTTTTTGACTATAAGGAAAACAAACTAAAAAAACTTTTATAAAAACAAACAAACTTTTAAACAAACTTTTAAAAGCTCTCTAATCTAGAAATGTTGTCTAGAATAGAGAGCTTTCCTATTTTTTAAATCATTTTTTCAAAAAATACTTTGTATGTTCTATAAGTTTCGTATATATCTAATTTTGATGATACTTCAAATGGTGAGTGCATTGCTAAAAGTGCTGGTCCTACATCTATCGTTTTTATTCCTACTTCAGCTAAAAACATAGCAACTGTTCCTCCTCCACCTTCATCAACTCTACCTAATTCACCAATTTGCCAAGTAATTCCATGAGTATTTAATAGATTTCTTATACTCCATACATACTCTGCATCTGCATCATTTGTTCCACTCTTACCTCTAGCTCCTGTAAACTTAGTTACAACTATACCATAGTTTAATTTTGCTGCATTTTGAGGTTCATGAACTCCTTTAAATATAGGATCCATTGCTGCATTCACATCTGATGATAATGCATTTGAATTCCAAAGAGTTTTTCTTAAATCTAAATCATTATATTTCCCTTGAATTTTACTAATTAAATCACTTGTAAAATATTCTAAATAATTAGATTGTAATCCTGTTGATCCATGAGACCCTGTTTCCTCTTTATCTGCTAAAAAACAAACTGCTGTTTTTACTGGAGTTTCATTTAAATCTAATATTGCTCTCAATGAAGTGTAACCACAAACTCTATCATCTTGACCATAAGCTCCAACAAGAGATCTATCTAATCCTACATCTTTAGCTTTAAAAGCTGGAACTAATTGAAATTCTGCTGATATAAAATCCTCTTCTATCATATTATATCTTATATTTAACTCTTCCAAAATTTGATATTTTATTAATTCTTTAATTTCACTATTTTTAACTTCAGTCGGTATAGATCCAACTATTATTTGTAACTCTTCACCTTTTATAACTTCTGAAGTTTGTCTATCGCCTTGATATTTTGCTGCTAAATGTGGTAATAAATCTGGTATTGTAAATACAGGATCCTCTTCTTTTTCTCCTATTACAATATCTCTTCTTTCTCCATTAGCTAAAATAACAACACCATGTAAAGATAAAGGTATTGATGCCCATTGATATTTTTTTATTCCCCCATAATAATGCGTTTTCATATACGCTAGTTCTAACTCTTCATATAATGGATTTTGCTTTAAATCTATCCTTGGAGAATCAATATGAGAAACTACATAGTTTATTCCTTTTTTTATATCTTCTTTTCCTATCACTGCTAAAACCAAATTTTTCTCTCTATTTACATAATAAACTTTATCCCCTGCTTCTAATCTCTCCTTTGTATTAGCACATACAAATCCATTTTTTTTAGCTAGTTCTAAACCAAATCTTACATACTCTCTTTCTGTTTTTCCTAAATCTAAAGAAGTTTTATATTCTTGACAAAAATCAAATATCTTCTTCTTCTCTAAACACTTATTTTTCCACCCATTCTCTTTTTTTAATAACATTTTCTCCTCCTTTTATTCATCATAAAAATTTTCAAGACTATCTATTTGTGAATATACAACTGCCGCTAATTTATGTGATAAATGTCTAACTCTTTTTTCTGAATCTATTTTTATCAAAGGTTCTTTTATTACTTTTACTCTCATTTTTTTTAGTCTATTTATATCTAATTCAACAAGAGTACTCCCTTCATCACTATATCTTTTAAGTATCTCTTCTGGTATCTCAACTGAATTGACTATCACCTTATCAATCATATCAAATCCCACATGTCTATTTATTGATTCTATATGGTCCGCAACACTATAATTTTCTGTCTCACCCATTTGACCCATAGCATTGCATATATAAATTTTTTGTGCTTTTGATTTTTTTAAAGCTTCTTGCATATTTTCTAAAAGTAAATTTGGAATAATACTTGTATAAAGACTCCCTATTGAAAACACAATTAAATCGGCTTCTTCAATAGCTTTAATATTCTCTTTTGGACTATTTACTTTTCCATCATAAAAAACTCTTTTTATTTTTTCACCTAAAACTGGTATATCTGATTCCCCAAATACAAATCCTCCGCTTGTTTTCTCTGCTATTAGTTCTATTTTTTCTAAAGTTGCTGGAAGTATCTTTCCATTAATATTAAAAAGTTTTCTAAGTCTTCTCAATGCACTTTGTACATCTCCTGTAATCTCTGTCATTGCTGTTATTAGTAAATTTCCTAACGGATGAGCACCTATTGAAGAATCCTCTCTAAATCTATATTGAAAAACTTCCTCTATTAAAGGCTCTACATTACTCAGCGCTATCATTACATTTCTTAAATCACCTGGCGCAGGTATGTTAAATTCTTTCTTTAAAATACCACTACTTCCACCACTATCTGCAACAGAAACAATAGCTGTTATATCTATTGGAAAGTGCTTTAACCCTCTTAATACTACGGAAAGTCCACTTCCACCTCCTATTACTACTACTTTTGGATTTCTCATTACTATTCCCCTTTTTATTTTAATTATACTTATATTTTATAACATTCTTTTGCAAAAAAAAACTATATTTGTTAAAATAGTTATATATTTTAAATAATGGAGGGGTTTTATGAAAAATAATCATGGAGCAAATCTTCATCAACTATCAGAAACACTAGGCATTAATGAAAATCAAATTATTGATTTTAGTTCAAATATAAATCCCTTTGGACTAAGCCCAAAAGGATTAAAAAAACTAAAAGATAACTTACAACTTGCAAGTATTTATCCTGATCCTGATTATACAGAATTAAAGGCTAGTATTTCAAGTTATTGTAATTGTAATTTAGAAAATATTGTTTTAGGAAGTGGAGCCACAGAACTCATTTCTTCTACTATTAAAATTATATCTCCTAAGAATACATTACTTTTATCACCTGCATATTCAGAATATGAAAATGAATTAATTAAAGTAGGATCAAAAATTACTAAATTTTTTTATGAAAAAGAAAATAATTTTCAAATTAATATAGATGATCTTATTTCATTTATTACTTTTAATTGTTTTGATATGATTATTATCTGTAATCCAAACAATCCAACAGGAACATTAATCTCTGTTGAAGATCTTGAAAAAATTTATTTAAATTTTAAAAAACCAATTATGATTGATGAAACATATATTGAATTTACAGATTCATCTAAAACTTCAGCTATCAATTTAGTTAATAAATATGATAATTTTGTAGTTATTAGAGGTACGTCTAAGTTTTTTTCTACTCCTGGAATTAGACTTGGATATTCTATTGTTTCAAAGGGAGAGATTTTAGACTCTTTAAATATTATTCCTAATCTTTGGAATATAAATATTTTTGCTTCTCTAATGGGTGAAGCAATGTTTAAAGATTATGATTTTATAAATATGTGTCACAATAATTTTAATGAAAATTTTAATTTGTTATTTAAGGGATTAAAAAGCTTTAAAGAATTTAAAATTTATGATTCGAATAGTAATTTTATTCTTTGTGAAATTTTAAGTTCTAAGTTTGATGCTAATGCTCTTTATAATTATCTATCTGAAAAAGGAATTATTATTAGAAAGGCTCAATCTTTTGATAAATTAAATGAAAAGTTTTTTAGAGTTTGTGTACTCACTAAAGAAAATATCAATTTTCTATTAAAAGAGATTGAAAGGTTTATACGGGAATATTAATACGGAGGGATTATGTTATTAAAGAAAATTTTACTTTTAGGTTCAGTTGCACTTTCAACAGTAAGTTACGCTAAATATGAACCTTGGAATTTTACTGTTTTAGAAGGTAGCCTTATTAAAGGGAATGCTTTACCTAGTGGTCAAGGAGCTTCAGAAAAAGATGTTATTTTAGAGATACAAGGAACAACTAGATACAATCTTTTAGATCTATATTGGTTTGTAGATAGATCTAATATCTTTAAAAGCTCTAAGTTAAGTGATAAAAATGGTATTGATAATAACTATACTTATGGAGAAATTTCACCTAGAATATCGATAGATGGCTTAACTGGAACTAATCTGTCTATTGGACCAATATCAGAGTGGTTTATTGCAACTCAATTTGATTTTGACAATATTCATGGTAAATCGAAATATGAAAATGGTCTTAGAAAATATTATGTTGGTATTGGTAACTACATATCAATTCCAGAAATGAAGTATATGAAATTTGACTATTTTAAAACAAATTTATATGCTAGATATGTGGAAAAGAATTATGGTCGAAACGAAGATCAATGGGATGGGTATCTATTTAATATTGCTTACGGTGGAACTATTTACAGATTTGAAAATGGTATGAAATTTGGATTTAGTGGATGGCTTGATTATGATTTCGGTGCAAAAAATAGTTCTGAATATAATAAGCAAACTCATGACTCTTTACAGTGGCAAAATCAAGTTAGATTCTATCTAAATAATAATCTTTCTGTAAGTTATACTTATCAAATAAATAACCATTTTTCTCAAGTTAATCAAAATAGTTCAAATAAAAATAATGAATCTTTTGGTATTCATTATGCTATTATGTTTTAATCTATTAGGAGGATTTATATGTTAAAAAATGAACTTTCTTTAATTGGAAAAAAAATTACTTTTGAAGAATTAAATAATTTTATGATTGAAAATAATTATTATAGTATACACAATGATTTAAGTGAGAAAGAAATTCAAGATTGCTTAAATGAAAATGTTATTGCTTTTGAAAATAAATTTCAAGATAGTGTTGAAGAGATTTATACTTATATTGAATTCGAAGTTTTTGAAAACAATATTTTAAAAATAAACAATATATTTGAAATGTAAAAGATTGACCTCTGAAATTTCAGAGGTCATTTTTTATATTTTCTAATAAATAAAAAAACTCCTTTTGGGGTAAAAGGAGTTTTTTATAACACGGGGGAGTGTTAAAATAAAAAGATTTAAATAAATTTTTGGGGGGTAT
>NZ_CAMQXC010000094.1 GCF_947038635.1 uncultured Cetobacterium sp.
GAGTAACAAATAAGCACAATAAAGCTAGGAAGGACGTAAGGATGTTTGGAGATTTATTAAAGAAGATTTTCGGTACAAGAAATGACAGAGAGATTAAAAGAATCAAGAAATTAGTAACAATGATAAACTCATTAGAACCTGAAATAGAGAAGCTTTCAGACGATGAGTTAAAGGGGAAAACTTACGAATTTAGACAAAGATTAGAAAAAGGTGAAACATTAGATGATGTTTTAGTTGAAGCTTTTGCAGTTGTAAGAGAGGCATCAAAAAGAGTTCATGGAATGAGACACTATGATGTACAATTAATTGGTGGAATTGTACTTCACGAAGGAAAAATAACAGAGATGAAAACAGGAGAAGGAAAGACACTAGTTGCAACAGCTCCAGTTTATTTAAATGCTTTAAGTGGAAAAGGGGTTCACGTTATAACTGTTAATGATTATCTTGCTCAAAGAGATAGAGAGTTAATGGGAAGAGTTTACGAGTTTTTAGGATTAACTTCAGGGGTAATTGTAAATGGAATGGAAAATGCAGCAAGAAAAGCTGCCTATGAAGCTGATATTACATATGGTACAAACTCTGAATTTGGATTTGACTATTTAAGAGATAATATGGTTAATAAAGTTGAAGATAAGGTTCAAAAACCATTAAATTTCTGTATAGTTGATGAGGTGGACTCAATATTAATAGATGAAGCTAGAACGCCTTTAATCATATCAGGAGCGGCTTCAGAAACGACAAAATGGTATTCTATATTCTGTCAGGTAGCTTTTAGATTAGATAGAAGTTTTGAAACAGAAAAAATAAAAGATGCTAAAACAAAAAAAGAGATGAATATTCCTGATGAGCAATGGGGCGACTATGAAGTAGACGAAAAAGCTAGAAACATAGTTTTAACAGATAAAGGGATTAAAAAGGTTGAACAATTATTAAATATAGATAACTTATACTCGCCAGAGCACGTTGAGTTAACTCACTATTTAAATCAAGCTTTAAAAGCAAAGGAACTATTTATAAAAGATAGAGACTATTTAATTAGAGAGGGAGAAGTAGTTATAATTGATGAATTTACTGGAAGAGCCATGGAAGGTAGAAGATACTCTGATGGTCTTCATCAAGCTATTGAAGCAAAAGAGGGAGTGAATGTTGCTGGAGAGAATCAAACACTTGCATCAATAACTCTTCAAAACTACTTTAGAATGTATGATAAATTAGCTGGTATGACAGGAACAGCTGAAACAGAAGCAGCAGAATTTATGCATACTTATGGTTTAGAGGTAATTGTAATACCAACAAATAAACCTGTACAGAGAGTTGATTTTCCTGATTTGGTTTATAAGACAAAAAAAGAGAAAACAGATGCCATTATAAAAAGAATAGAAGAGCTTTATGCAAAAGGACAACCAGTTTTAGTTGGTACTGTATCAATAAAAAGTTCAGAGGAACTTTCTGAATTATTAAAAGAAAAAGGTATCCCTCACAACGTTCTTAATGCTAAATTACACGCTAAAGAGGCTGAGATTGTAGCTCAAGCAGGAAGATATCAAGCTGTAACAATAGCTACTAATATGGCAGGTAGAGGAACTGACATCATGTTAGGAGGAAATCCAGAGTTTAGAGCTATTGCAGAGATTGGAAGTAGAGATGCTGGAAATTATCCAGTAATTTTAGATAAATATAAAGTTGAATGTGAAGAAGAAAAGCAAAAAGTAATTTCAGCAGGTGGATTATTTATTTTAGGTACAGAGAGACATGAGTCTAGAAGAATAGACAATCAGCTAAGAGGTAGAGCAGGAAGACAGGGAGACCCAGGAGCATCTGAATTCTATCTATGTTTAGAGGATGACCTTATGAGACTATTTGGATCTGAAAGAATTCAAGGAGTTATGGAGAAGCTTGGATTACCTGAAGGAGAATCAATCCAACATAGAATGATAAACAAAGCTATTGAAAATGCTCAGAAGAAAGTTGAATCAAGAAACTTTGGAATTAGAAAAAATCTTCTTGAATTTGATGATGTAATGAATAAGCAAAGAGAAGCTATCTATGCAAGTAGAAACGAAGCTTTAGAGAAAGAAGACTTAAAAGAAACAATTTTAGGAATGTTAAAATCAAGTATTTCTGACATAGTTGTAGAAAGATTTGTAGGTGAGTTTAAGGATGAGTGGGATATTGTTGGAGTTAAAGATGCTCTTCTTGAAAAGTATGGATATGAAATAACAGATATGGAAGAATATAAAGCTTTAACAGTTGAAGAGTATGCTGATAAAATATATAGAGATATAGAGAAAGATTATGAGAAAAAAGAGGAAGAAATAACTCCTGAAATCATGAGAAAAGTAGAAAAATATGTTTTATTTGAAGTTGTAGATGCTAGATGGAGAGAACACTTAAAAGCTTTAGACGCTTTAAGAGAGGGAATCTATTTAAGATCTTATGGACAAAAAGATCCATTAGTAGAGTATAAAATCATATCTGGAGATATGTACTCTAGAATGTTATCAACAATAAAAACAGAGGCAACATCATATATGTTTAAGGTTGTTGTTAAAAATCCTGAAGAGGAAGTTGTAGAGCCAGGGGTAGAAGAGGAATTAGATTTTGATTCAGATTGTAAGTGTGGAAGTGGAAAAATATACGGAAAATGTTGTGGAAGAGTGTAGGGAGGAAAAATGAAAAAAACTATAGTTCTAGTTGCAATGTTAGCTGCATTAACAGCATGTAGCTCGCTAAATAAAAACAATGTTAATTTACAAGAGAAGTATAAAGTTGATACAGTAGCTATGAAAAACTGGGAAGAAACATTTAGTACAGTAATAATAGGAGAGTCTGAATTAGAAGATTGGTATGGAGCAGACCAACCAATAAGCTATTTAGCAAGAAACCAAAAACTAGATCAAAAACAAGTAAAATTTTTAGATTCTTTAAAGACAAAGGGAGAGATAACAGAAGCAGATCAAGAGCAGTTTAACTCTATTCTAGAAAAAACTGTGAAAAAACTTCCAAGAGAGTACTATTTAAAAGATGAAAATTTTAAAGACCCTGCAGGGTTAGCTAAATATATGGTAACTCAATCATATGTTAGAATGGCAAACCCATCTAATCACATAGCTAATGAAGTTGCTACAAAAGAGGAGTGGGCTGAAATAGTTGAATTCTCTAAAAAGAGTGACTTATCAGAAAAAGAGATAAAAAGATTTAGAAAACTTCTAAATAAGTTTATAAAAAGAGGAGAGTTCTTCGATTCGAAATCATGGTATTTTGTAGAGGTATCTCCTAGAGTTGTACAAGTAAATGATATTTACAAGAAAAAAGAGAAGACAAAGTTAGAGAAGAATAATATAAATGCAAAGGCTTTATACCTTGCTTATTCAGAGTATTTTTCAAAATTAGAAAAGTGGGATGACTAAAAAACTGTGGCGCCTTTAGAGATAAAGGTGCCATTTTTACTTAAGGGAGGAGTCTTATGAAGGATTTAAGTGAAAGGTATGATTTACATACTCATACAACATATTCAGATGGAACATTTACTGTGGAAGAGCTTTTAAAAAGAGCTAAATATATTGGTTTAAAAGGAATAGCAATAACAGACCATGACACAATGGAAGGTATTTCTGAGGGGAAAGAGATAGCTCGTGAACTAGATTTAAAATTTATACCAGGAATAGAGTTTTCGTGCTCTTATCAAGGGTATGAGATTCATATTTTAGGATATTTTTTAAATGACAAATCAGAAAAATTAGCGTCAAAGTTAATAGAGCTAAAAAAAGCTAGAAAAGAAAGAAATGAAAAAATTATTAAAAAATTAAATAATTTAGGCCTTAAGATAACAATAGAAGAGATAGAAAAAGAAGCTACTGGAACTATCGTGAGTAGAGCTCATATATGTAATGTTATGATGAATAAAGGATTTGTTTATTCAAAAGGTGAAGCTTTCAAGCAGTACTTAGGAAGAAATGGTGTAGCGTATGTAGAGAAAGGAAGCTCAGATCCAATTGAGATTATAAAACTTATAAAGGAATGCAATGGAATCTCAGCTCTAGCTCATCCTGGTTTAATTTGTGATTCAAGAGAAAGAACGGAAAAGATAATAGATATTCTTTCAGAGGCTGGGTTAGACGGATTAGAGGTAGAGTATAGTTCATATACATCTAAAGAGATTAAATATTATAGAAAACTGGCTACAGAAAAAGGTTTATTAAAAGTTGGAGGGTCAGATTTTCATGGTGGCAATAGAGTGGGAGTGGATATTGCTCACGCTTCTATTACTGAAGAGGATATAAAAGATTTATTAGAAAGAGAAAGCAAGGAGGAAGTAAAATGATTATAGTAACAGGAGCAGCTGGATTTATAGGAAGTGCTTATATTTGGAAATTAAATGAGATGGGAATAAATGATATATTAGCTGTTGATAAATTAAGAACTGAGGAAAAATGGCTAAATTTAAGAAAGAGAGATTATGCTGACTGGTGTGATAGAGATGAGCTTTTTGCATGGCTTGAAAACGAAGAAAACGCAAGTAAAGTAACAGCAGTTTTACACATGGGAGCTATATCAGCAACAACTGAAAGAGATGGAGATCTTTTAATGAAGAATAACTATGAGTATTCAAAAAAATTATGGGATTTCTGTGCTGATAGAAATATTGTATATGTATATGCATCTTCAGCAGCGACTTATGGTGGAGGAGAGCAAGGATATAGTGATGAAGGAACTCCAGAAGAATTAAAAAAATTAATGCCATTAAATAAATATGGATATTCTAAAAAATTCTTTGATGATTGGGCATTTAAGCAAGAGAAAGCTCCAAAACAATGGATAGGAGCTAAATTCTTTAATGTTTATGGACCGCAAGAGTATCATAAAGGAAGAATGGCTTCAATGGTATTCCATACATTTAATCAATTTAATGAAAATGGTGGAGTGAAATTATTTAAATCTCATAAAGAGGGATACAGAGATGGAGAGCAGTTAAGAGATTTTATCTATATTAAAGATGTTGTTGATATGTTATATTTCTGTATGTTTAATGAAGTTCCATCAGGAGTTTATAATATAGGAACAGGAGAAGCAAGAAGCTTCCATGATTTATCAATGGAAACTATGAAAAATGCTAGTGGAAACTTTGAGTTAAAAACAGAAGAAGTAATAGAGTTTGTTCCAATGCCAGAGGATTTAAGAGGAAAATATCAATACTTTACACAAGCTTCTATGAGAAAATTAAAAGAAGCAGGGTATACTAAAGAATTCTGTTCTTTAGAGGATGGAGTAGCTGACTATGTAAAATATCTAAAAAAAGAGGATAGTTACCTATAGGAGGAGATGAAATGAATCCATTTTTACTAGTTATTATACTGGGAATTGTAGAAGGGATGACAGAGTTTGTTCCTGTAAGTAGTACGGGTCATATGATATTGGTGGAGAGATTTATAAACTCTCCACTTGTATCTAAAAGTTTTATGGATAACTTTTTAGTAATTATTCAATTTGGTGCTATTTTATCAGTTGTAGCTTACTTTTGGAAAGATTTAACACCTTTTGTAAAAACAAAAGAGGAGTTTAAAGAGAAGTTTTCTCTATGGACAAAAATAATTGTGGGAGTTTTACCTGCAGGAGTTATTGGGTTATTAGCAGATGACTATATATCTGAATTTTTTATGGATAACACAACAGTAGTTGCAAGTATGCTTATACTTTACGGTATTATTTTTATTTTAGTTGAAAGAAAAAATTTAAAAGGTAAAGTAACTTCAATAAAGCAGATGTCATATAGATTAGCTTTTACAATTGGATTTTTCCAATGTTTAGCCATGATTCCAGGAACATCGCGTTCAGGGGCGACAATAGTAGGATCATTACTTTTAGGTGTATCTAGAGCAGCAGCAGCAGAATATTCATTTTTCTTAGCTATTCCAACAATGGCGGGTGCAACTCTACTAAAGCTTCTAAAAAATGGGCTTAACTTTACAATATTAGAGTGGCAACTTTTAATAGTAGGATCTGTAGTTTCTTTTGTTGTAGCGTATGTTGTTATTAATTGGTTTATGGGATATATAAAAAAGAGAACTTTTGTAGCTTTTGGAGTATATAGAATCATAATTGGAATTTTAGTTTTATTATTAATGAAATAGGAAGTAGGTATTTAAGTGTCAGTAGTTACTAACTTTCCTCTAAGTGAAAAAAGTTTAGAGGAGTTTGTAAGAATTATGTTACCTAAAGAAGTAGGTAAAGATATAAAAGGTGAAGTAAGTTATAAAGAAAATAAGATAATCGTAAAAGCTGAAATAGATGGAAAAGAAGCTATAATGGAAGAGGAAAATTTAGAGCATATAATTGAAGATCAAAATTTAATAATGTTAAAAGGTGGACTATTAAAAGCTCTTAATAAAAACTATCCATGGGGAAGTTTAATTGGTGTAAGACCGACTAAAATGACTAGAAGACTTATGCAAATGGGGTTTTCAAAAGAAAGAGTTACAAAACTTTTAAATAATATGTACCTTGCTAATTTGGATAAAATAGATCTTTTAATGAGAGTAATAGAAACAGAGGAAAGATTATTAAATAAAGATGCGATGAATATGTATATAGGTATTCCGTTTTGTCCGTCTAAATGTAGATATTGTTCTTTTGCATCTTATGAAATAAACAGTAGTTTAGGGCGTTTTTATCCAAAATTTGTAGAAACTCTTTTAGAGGAAATTGAACTTGTGGGAGAACTTTCAAAAAATAAAGGTTATAAATACGAATCATTGTATATAGGTGGTGGAACACCAAGTATTTTAACAGAGGAAGATACTGAAAAAGTTTTAAAAGCAGTTCATAAAAATATAGATCTTTCAAATTTAAAAGAGTTTACTTTTGAAGCTGGAAGAGAGGATGCTATAACCAAAAGAAAATTAGAGATTCTTAAAGAATACGGTGTAGATAGAGTAAGTTTAAATCCTCAGACATTTAAAGAGCAAACTTTAAAAGATTTAAATAGAACTTTCAATAGAGAACATTTTGATGAAGTATATAGAGATATAAAAGAGATTGGATTTATCTTGAATATGGATTTAATATTGGGATTACCTGGTGAAAGTGTTGAAGATATATTGAGTACTTTAAATGAGCTTAAGAAATATGACATAGAAAACTTAACAGTTCACGCTCTAGCTAAAAAGAAAGGGTCACCTTTGTATCATGAAGACTTTGAGGAATCTGAAGTTGAAAGAATATTAGTTGAAAATGCAATAAGTGAACTTGTAAAAAGAAAAGGAATGGAACCTTACTATATGTATCGTCAAAAAAATAGTTTGGATTGGGGAGAAAACGTAGGATACTCTATTCCTGGATTTGAATCTAGATTTAATATAGAGATGATAGAAGAAAATCAACAAACTATGGGTCTTGGTGGTGGAGCAATAAGTAAAGCTATTCATAAAGAAACAGAATACATTGATCAAATAGAACGATTAGTTAATCCTAAAGATCCAGCACTATATATTGCAGAGATGAAAATGAGGCACAATAAAAAGATAAAACTTTTTTCTAAGGAGATATAATATGAAAAAGTTAATTCTTTCAATTTTAATTTTATTCATATCAACTTTTTCTTATGGAATAATTGAAAGTGAATTTAAAGTTATTGAAAGTAAAAATACACTAGATGCTCAAAATTTACTTTTAGATATTAATAAAGCAAGTAAAAGTGATATGTTGAAAGTTGGAATATCTCAAAGTTATGTGGATAAGATAATAGAGTATAGAGATATAACTGGTGGATATAAAAGATTAAACGAAATGACTAGAATATCTGGAATTGGAAAAAAAACTTATGAAAAGTTAAAAGTAAAGTTTAAAGAACCGCAAGGTATTAGACTAAATAGATTTAATATTAATAAGGCAGATGATAAAGCTTTAATATATTATGGATTTAGTAAAAAAGAGATACAAAATATTAGAAAATATCATGAAAATGGTATTGTTAGGAGTAATTTAGAGTTAAAAAAAATTATTTCTAGCAAAAAATATGAAGAGTTAAAAGATTATATTGATTATTAGAGGTGAAAAAAATGAGTAGATTAATTAGAGGTGTAAGTAAAAATGCAAGATTTGTTCTTGTAGATACAAAAGATATTGTACAGGAAGCATTAGATATTCATAAATGTAGTCCAACTGCTATATCAGCTTTTGGAAGACTTCTTTCAGCTGGAGTTATGATGGGAGCAACGTTAAAGGGAAATGACATATTAACACTTAGAACAATGACAGATGGACCTTTATCAAGTATGGTAGTAACAGTTGACAATAATGGAGTAAAAGGTTATGTTTCAAATCCAGAAGCAGATTTACCAGCTAAGGAAAATGGACAACCAGATGTTCAAGGGTTAGTAGGAAGAGGAACTTTAAATGTTATCAAAGATTTAGGATTAAAAGATCCTTATGTTGGAGTATCAACAATAGAAAGTGGAGAGATTGCATATGATATAGCTTATTACTATGTGACTTCAGAGCAAACACCTACAGTAATAGCTTTAGGTGTAGATTTAGAAAATGAAACAACAGTTAGATCAGCTGGTGGATATATGA
>NZ_CAMQXC010000095.1 GCF_947038635.1 uncultured Cetobacterium sp.
CTTGAAACACAGTGAGCATAGTATGCAATTGTATCATCGTCATTAGCACTATAGAAACATGCTTCATTTTCTATAAAATCTACTATTGCATTTAATCCACTTTTTACTTCAGCAGGTGTAGGTCCCGCTATTATTCCAATAACTTCTCCAGCTAATTTTGTATTTGCATTTGCTGCTCCACCATAAAATGATCTACCATAAACTACTTCAACTTCTGACATTTTTGTTGCATAATCTAATGCTGTATATGTTACATCATCACAATCTGCTGTAACTATTCCAATACTCTTATACCCTTTTGGAAGTTTAAACTCTTCCGCCATTTTATCATCTACATTTGGTATTAGCTTAACTGCTAAAACACTTGGTTTTATAGGATCGTTTGTCATTTTTTCCTCCTTATAATTTTAAATCTTGTCCGCTTGCTTTAGCGTCTAATATTTTCTTAATTATATGTGCCACATGTGCTCCTGCTTCCACTGCTGGAGTTCCTTTTTCATGTATATTTGATACAACTGTTCTCTTAGCTTCTGGTATTCCTACATACCCTTTATATGTTATATATGCACTCATACTTTCTGCAGTTGCTAGTCCTGGTCTCTCTCCAATTAATACACAAGTTACTGTTGCACCAAGTGTTTCAGCTACATCGTCTGAAGCAGCAACTCTTCCATACTTCAAGAAAAATGGTGTCCCAGTATCTATTCCGTAAGCTTTTAATCCATTTAATAGTGCTGGCAGAATATTTTCAACATTGGCTTCTATTGCTGTTGAACTTAGACCATCTGAAACATAAACTTGTACTACTGGATTTTGTTTACATCTCTCTTTTAAAACTTTTACAGCTTCATCTGATAATCTTCTTCCTAAATCTGGTCTTGTTATGTACTCATCTTTAGAGTTGCATCTTGTTTGAACTGTAAATAGATTATTTTTAGCTAGTACTTCATCTGAAACATCTGTAAATACAGCATCTTGTGCTGAAGCGTGGTCAGCTCTAAATCTTAACATTGTTGACGTTGTATATCTTGTTCCAGCTCTTCCAATTCCAACTCTTGCCGGTGTTTTTCTTTTATACTTTAGTAACTCCTCTCTATTTTTTGGATTCACTACATCTATAACTTCTCTTAAATCAATTTTAGTTATATCCTCTACCTCTTCCAAATTAGAAAGTGTTTTTTCAACTCTCTCTTTTACTTTTTCTAAAGCCTTTCCCTCTCCATCCATCTCTTTTAAAACTTGTGATATTATATCTTTCAACTCTTTTTCAGAAATCATTATTCTCTCCTCCTATAAAAATAGTGATGCATCTCCTGCAAGATTAGTTAAATTTCCTTCCTCATCTCTGATACCTACTTTTTCTAGCCACTCCTCAAACTCTTTTATAGGTTTAACATTTAATGTCTCTCTTAAAGTTTGAATATCATGATATCCTGTAGTTTGGTAGTTTAACATAATATCATCTCCAGCTGGAACTCCCATAAAATAGTTACATCCAGCTGCTGTTAATAAAACAGCTAAGTTTTCAATATCGTTTTGATCTGCTTTCATATGGTTTGTGTAACAAACGTCAACTCCCATAGATAATCCATGAAGTTTTCCCATAAAGTGATCTTCTAATCCAGCTCTTGTAACTTGCTTACTGTCATAAAGATACTCTGGACCTATAAATCCAACTACGGTATTAACTATAAATGGATCGTATTTTTTAGCAAATCCATAACATCTTGCTTCCATTGTCAATTGATCTACACCATTATGTCCATCTGAAGAAAGTTCAGAACCTTGTCCTGTCTCAAAGTACATTACATTTGGTCCAGCTGCTGTTCCATGAGTTAAAGCTAGTTGTCTTGCTTCCTCTATCATATCCCCTGTTATTCCAAAAGCCTCATTTGATTTTTGCGATCCAGCTATACTTTGGAATATTAAATCTGTAGGAGCTCCTTTTTTTATAGCTTCCATTTGAGTAGTTACGTGAGCTAGTACACATATTTGTGTTGGTATATTAAATTTTTTCTTTATCTCATCAAATCTTTGTAAAACTCTAACAACACTATCTACAGTGTCATCAACTGGATTTAATCCTATTAAAGCGTCTCCAACTCCATAACTTAACCCTTCTAATAACGAAATCATTATTCCATCTGGATCATCTGTTGTATGATTAGGTTGTAGTCTAGCTGCTAAAATCCCTTTTCCTCCAATTGTTGTGTTACAATGTTTTTTTACTTGAATTTTACTCGCCGCTCTAATTAAATCTAAATTTGACATTAATTTTGTAACTGCTGATATCATCTCTGAAGTTAGTCCTCTTCTTATCCACTGAATCTCTCTATCTCCATTTTCAGTAGCTAATAACCACTCTCTTAATTCACCAACAGTCCACTCTTTTATCTCTTCATATACCTTTAAGTTTAAAGCGTCTATTATAATTCTTGTAACCTCATCTTGATCATAAGGAACTGCAGGATTCTCTTTAAACTCTTTAAGTTTTATATTAGATAATACCTCTTTTGCTGCCACTCTTTCCTTTGTGCTTCTTGCTGCTATTCCAGCTAACTCATCACCTGATTTTTCTTCATTTGCTTTAGCCATAACATCATATAAATTTTCAAATACATAGTCTTGGCCAAAAAGTCTTGTGTGTAATCTCATCAAACTCACCCCAATCTATTTTTTTTATTTAATAACTTAAAACTAATGTCTTTACAATTACTGGTAACACACTTCCACTTCCAAGAGGAAGTCCAATATCTACAAAGTCACCATCATTAACTTTTATACTGTCTATACAAACTATTGGAATCCTATTTTCAGATTCTAATATTAAGCACTGTCCTAAAACTTTTCCTATGTCCTCCTCTACTATAATTACTAGTCTTTTAAATCTTTTCATCACCTCGTAAATATTTTTAGACATCTCTTGTATATCTTTATATTTAAGTCCTTTTCTACCACTTAATCCAATGGCTACATCTTGATACCCATCATCTGCTTTAAACCATTCTAATTTTTTTTCTAAAACTTTTACTAACTCTTTATAATCAAAATTTTCATCTGCATCATTTATTTTCAATATTGGGAGATTTTTTATTGGAAGAACCTCTTTAGCATAACTTATTGTACTTCCACTTATTTCAGTTGTATGAGAACCTGCTCCGACAACTGTAGCTCTTATAGTCTCTCCTAATCTCACCATATTTATTTTTTCTTTTTCAAATTTTCTTTTTATACAAACTCCTAAAAGTGGACCAATATCATCATAGATATAATAGTCTTTCTTTTCAGGTTCAGTGTAAATAAAATCAGCTACACCTCCTGAAAAACTAATAAATTCACCTTTTAATAAAGTTCTATAGTCTTTATCTGTTATAAGCAATCTATAATCTTCACTTTTAAATTGAGTATTTCTCACTGCTTCTAAAAGAATTTCAGCTATTTTATCACATAAAATCTCCAAATCTTTTTCACTTGCAATCTCTCCAACTTTTAAACTTCTTAAATTCAATCTTTCAATAAGCTTTTCATATTTTTTAAATATGTATGCTATCTTTAAACTGTTTTTTTCAAATTTTATTAATCTACCACCTATATCTAAACAAGTTGTATCTTCAACTTCACCCTTATCAAATAAAGAGATATTTGTTGTTCCACCACCTATATCTAAGTTATAGATACTTGTATTATTCTCCTCTGAAAACTTCATAGCTCCTGAACCTTTTCCAGATATTATACTTTCTAAATCTGGTCCAGCTGTTGCTACAACAAAATCTCCAGCCATTCCACTCAAAGCTTTTAGTACCTCTCTAGCATTACTTTTTCTAGCTGTTTCTCCAGTTATTATTACAGCTCCAGTACTTATCTTTTCTCTAGGAACTTTAGAGGCTTCATATTCATCTTTTAATATTTTTTTTAAAGCTTCTATATCGATTTCATAAGAATTTACAAGTGGTGTTGTATAGATTTTACTTCTATAAAAAATCTCTTTGTCCACAATTTTTATTTGAGGAACTCTTGCTCCAGAAGATAGATTTTCTAAAGTTATTTTCGAAAAAACTAACTGAGTTGTAGATGTTCCAATATCAATTCCCACACTTATAATCTCTTCCTTCACTAAATTTACCTCCTAATTAGAACAAAAAAAGCTAAAGAGATATAGTTATTCACTATATTCTTTAGCTTCTTTGCTATTTTAAAATATACAACCTTGTATATTTAATATTCATTTTTTATTTCAAACTTAACTGTTGTTCCTTTTCCTACTTCGCTACTAATCTCAAAAGTACCTTTTAACTGCTCTTTTATTATTTTTTCCACTATCATTAACCCTAAACCAGAAGATGATATCTTTTCTTGAGGAATTCCGACCCCATTGTCAGAAATTGTAATTCTTGAAAAGAAGTGATCTTTCTGAATAAATATTTTTACCTTTCCAGCTACATCGTCTGGAAAAGCATAATCTACTATATTTTGGATAATCTCGTTTATAACTAAAGCAATCGCTGTAGCTTTCTCAGATGAGATATTAAAGTTATCTCCAATAATAGTAAACTCTATTTTTTCTTTTTTGTCAATAGTTTTTGTTGAATAATTTTTGTATATTAAGTCAACTATTTCTCTGATATTAAGATTATCGAATCCTTTTTCGGACAAAACTTCATGCGTTATAGCTATACTTAAAATTCGACTGATAGTTTCATCTAAGATTTTTTTAACCTCTCTATTTTTAGATCTTCTACTCTGAATCCTTAATAAACTAGCAATTGTTTGCAAATTATTTTTCACTCTGTGGTGTATCTCTTTTATAGCCACAGATTTTAAAATTATCTCTTGCTCTTTACTTTTCTCTTGGGTTATATCTCTAACTATCATAATCACATTTTGCCTTTTTTTATTTTCTAGTGTTGCAAAATAACTAACTGATAAAACCATATCTAATATACTTATTTCAACTACATCTATTTTTTTATTTTGTAATATATTATTGAACTCCACACTATTAATAACTATATTCTGAAATGTTTCACCTACGATATTTTTTCCAAATCCCATTTTTTCATAAATGGATTTAGCTACTCCATTAGCGTAAGTTACAGTTTCATTATTGTTAAATATAACTATTCCATCTTTTATAAGCTCTGGTATTGTGTATCTAGTTTCTAAGAAACTACTCATTAACTCCTCTGGAGTTTCCACATCTCCTATTTTTAAAAGAGTTTTCTTTTTATCAGAATGCTCTAATATTAAAACACCTATTATTTCGTTGCTCTCATTTTTTATAGCAATTACATTTTGTAAAACTGTTTCTCCCTCTTGAGTTATAGCTTTATAATTTTTCGATGGCATTCCAGTTTGTAAAGTTCTTAAAACAGCTGGCTCATTTTTATAAAGAGCTACCTCTCCAGCTATATTCTTAGAATACATACTTCCTGCTTCAGGTTTTGAATGATGTACAACTAAGGCCTTTTCTCCATCTTTTGTAGGACAATCTATAAATGTATCTACACCTAAAACGTTACTTAAAATTATAGCTGTTTCCTCTAATTTTTGTATTTTGTCTATATCTTGTGTTGTTAGAGTAGCACACATTTTACAATAAGTTTTTATCATAATAGCTCTCCAGTCGTATTAATAATTTCAGATAACTGGCAAATTGATATTCTTTTCTCCATGCTTATTTTTCTTATTTTTGTATATGCTTCATCCTCAGTTAAAGAGTATTTACACATTAAAATTCCTTTAGCTTTTTCGAGCATCTTTCTTTCTCTTAATTTCCTCTCACTTAATTCTAAAGCATTTTTTAACTTTATTTTTTCACTATAATTTTTATATAATAAATCCATTTGTGACAAAAGAATTTTTTCATCTAATGGTTTTATTAAATATCCTGATACATCATATTCAGTAGCCTCTTTTATATAGTTCTCCATACTATAAGCTGTTAACATAATTATGCAATTTTTATACTCCTTTTCTTTTAAAATTTTTGCTACATTTGTTCCTAAAAGAAAAGGCATTTTTAAATCTAAAAGTAAAATATCTGGTGTATGTTTTAATGCTAATTCAACAGCTTCTAAACCATCCTTAGCTTCTCCTAAAACATCATACTCATTTTCTTTTAACATCTCTACAAGATCCATTCTTATCAATGAATCATCTTCTGCTACAACAACGGTTTTTCTCATTAACTCACCTCAAAAAAGTTTTTAAGCACTCCACTCCCTTTAAACTTTTTAAGTCTAAATGAAAGATCTTTTCAACTCCTGCATTCTCTAGTATATCTTCGGCATCTTTATAATTTTCCTCTAAATCGATTTTAGTTATTGCCCCCAAGACCTTTTTTCCTAGAAACATACTTGCAAAATTTGGTGGATATAGATTTTCCTCATCTGTTGCTGATTGAATTAATATTATTATATCTGCATCTATAGAAACAACATTTAACGCTTTGTAGTATACTTTATTTTCTAAATACTCTCCTGGTGTATCAATTATCTTTCCAATGTAATCTACCATCTGTGTTTTTTTATACTCAACTTTTTGATTATTTAAAATTTGAGTCAACGTTGTTTTTCCACTTCCAGTTTTTCCTACTAACATTATTTTCATATCTTAAGACCTCGAAATATTTGTAACGGAAAAATTCAAAGATGTTTTTAAATACTCCATAATTGCCTCTAAAGAACTTTCTATACTAGAAACATCTCCTGTTATAACTAAAGTTCCACTAAATCTATCTAAGAACCCTATCTCTATAGCTCCTGATTTTGTTGCTATATCAGCTGCTATTATTGCTGCCTCTCCTGGAGTTATTGTCAATATTCCTATAGCATTTTTATTTTCTACATTTAATCCCATTTTTTTATAAATATCTAAGTTTGGATGAGCTATTAGATGTGCTAGCGTCACTTGTTTTCCTGGTACATACTCCTGAATCATTCTAACTTTTTCCATGGTTATACCTCTTTTGTTTTTATTTTATTGCATTTGTTTACAATTAAAGCACAAAGAATAACTTTTTTCAAGAATAAAAAAATTGCAACTTCGATAAAGTTGCAATCCATATAGTTTTTATAATAAAATATTTTTATTTTTTTAATTCAAATTGATTTTTTTTAGGAAACAATCCAAATAAACCTCCAGTATGAACAAATAAAATATTTTTAGAGTTTTTGAAACTTCCTTTTTTTATTTCATTATGAAGTCCAAACATGGCTTTTCCAGTATATACAGGATCTAAAATTACTCCCTCTTTTTTTGCTAAATCCCATATAAAGTTCAGCTCTTCTTTAGTACTTAAAGCATATCCTTCACCTACATAACCATCAATTATATCCATATTTTCAGATTTCACTTTTTTTAAATCTTTTTCATTTAAATACTCTTTGCTCTCTTTAATAATCTCTTCTACTTTTTCCTTAAAAAATTTAGCAGTATCACAAACATTAAATCCTACAACTCTTCTTTTCCCATCTAAATATATATCATTCCCCATATGTATTCCAGCATATGTTCCACCAGAACCCACGGCTACTACAATAGTATCAAATACTACATCTGTTTTTTCTTCAAACTCTAAAACCTCTTTAACAAAGTTTATGTATCCTAAACTTCCAACTCCATTAGATGCACCTTCTGGTATTATATAACCTTTTCGTTCATCTTTTTCTAGCTCTTTTACTATATTTTCCATTATCTCTTGTCTATTATTACTATACTCTTCTGATGTTATAAACCTGATATCAGCTCCTAAAAGTCTATCAATAAAGTAATTTCCATCTACCTCAGGTTCTTCATTAGTTCTTAAAACTAAAATTGATGAAAGACCTGCCTTTATTGCTGCTGCCGCAGTTGACCTAGCATGATTTGACTGTATTCCACCACAAGTTATTAAAGTATCACACCCTTGATCTATAGCCTCTTTTATTGAATACTCTAATTTTCTAACCTTATTTCCTGATACTTCACTTCCTGTTTCGTCATCTCTTTTAAAAAAAATATTAACTCCTAACTCTATTGATATTTTTTCTAATTTTTCAATTTTTGTAGGTAAATTTGCAATATTAATCTTATTTTTCATTAAATTCCCCCTTAATTTTTTTAAGATTATACCATACTCATTTTTATAAAAGCAAAAATAGTTTATATAAATAATTTTTTTACTATTGACTTAATAATCTATTAAATGTAAAATCATTTCATAATAGTTTAAAAAATATAGAGGGAGTGAAATGTGATTAATAAAATACCTAACGATTCAATTATAGCATCAGCAACGTTATCGCACTTTGGTAACAATGAAGTTTCTTTAACTCTTGATGGAAATTTAGAAACAGTTTACGCTTCAAATGGAAGTTATTCCAATGGTTCTTATGCTGACATCTATTTTAAATTACCAAAGCACAGAGTGATTGAAAAAATAGAATTTTATACAAGTAATCTTCGGGGATGGGGGCTTATCCAAAGT
>NZ_CAMQXC010000096.1 GCF_947038635.1 uncultured Cetobacterium sp.
CTGTTACTGCTATGAGTCTTTTAAATTTATTATCAGATGATTTAAAAATTTCAAAAGGAATTATTAATTTTTTAGGCACTGATATTTGTAAAGCCTCTGAAAAAGAACTTGAACAAATTAGAGGAAATAGTTTTTCTATCATATTTCAAAATCCAATTAGTTCATTAAATCCTTTAATGAAAGTTGGAAAACAAATTTTAGAAGTAATTGAAAAGCACCAAAACTTAGATAAAAATGCGATGCTAAATAGAACTTTTGAAGTTTTATCTGATGTTGGTTTTAAAAACAACTTTATGGAAATATATCATAAATATCCACATGAACTTAGTGGTGGACAAGGTCAAAGAATCGGAATTGCTATGGCTATTGCTAATAATCCTAAAATTATTATTGCAGATGAGCCAACAACAGCACTAGATAAAGATACTCAAATTCAAATTTTAAATCTATTAAAAGAGATTCAAAATAAATATCAAACTTCTATAATTTTAATCTCTCATGATTTAGAGATTATTAAGAATTTTACTGATAATGCTTTAATTATGTATTTTGGACAAATTGTTGAAAGTGGTAGCACTCATAATATCTTTCTGAATCCTAATCATCACTATACTAAAGGACTTTTAGATTCTCTTCCAGAAAATTTTAAAAAAGGAGAACCTATTAAAGTGATGAAAGGAGGAATTCCAAATATAAACGACAATATTGATGGATGTTTTTTTTCTCCTAGATGCCCTGCAGTTACAGAAAATTGTAAAAAAAACAGAGTTAATTATAATTTTGATAAAAAAAATAATAAAGGTATCAGATGTATAAATCCTTTAAAGGAAAAAAAGTTATGAAAAAGGAAATAATCTTTAAAATAAAAAATTTAAATAAAAAATTTAAAAACTCCTTAGTTTTAAACGATATCACTTTTAATATTTTTGAAGGTGAAACTCTTGGAGTTGTAGGACCTAGTGGTTGTGGTAAAAGTACTTTTGGAAAGATATTACTACTACTTTTAGCCCCTGATTCTGGAGAGATTATATATAAAAATAAAAATATATTTAATTATAATAAAAGTGAAGTTTTAGAGTTTCGTAAAGATATTCAAATGGTTCTACAAGATCCTTATCTTTCTCTAAATCCTAAAAAAAATATTCAGTGGCATTTAGAAGAACCTTTATCTGTGTTAAATTTTCCTAAGCATAAACGACTTGAAAAAATTCTTTCTATGTTAGAATTAGTTGGTTTATCTAAAGATTATTTAAATAAATATCCAAATCAACTAAGCGGAGGACAAAAACAAAGAGTTTTAATTTTAGCAGCTTTACTTATAAATCCTAAAGTTATTATTTTAGATGAATCGGTCTCAGCTTTAGATATCTCTGTTCAAGCTCAAATTTTAAATCTTTTAGTTGAATTACAACAAAAATTAAATTTAACATATATTTTTATATCTCACGATTTAAATGTTGTAAAATATATGTGTGATCGTATTATTTCTTTTGAAAATGGAAAAGTTATAAATATATAAAAAAGGGTTATACTAGATAACCCTTTTTTTATTATTGGTTTATAAATTTAACTGCGTTCTCTCCTGCAATACGTCCAAATATAACTGCAGCACTGTAAGCAGCACTACTATTTGTAACCTCTCCTGCAGCAAATACTCCTGGAACTACATTTCCTTCTACATCTAAAACTTCAGTTTTTTCGTTTGCTACTACTCCACCTCTAGTCATATGAACAGCTGATTCAACCTGAACACCATAGAATGGTCCCTCTGTTCTAAACTCTCTTTTAAATGGTTTTGCTCTAAACGGATCTTGCTCCTCTCCACGTATTGCTTTATTAAAGTGATCTCTTGTAGCTACTAGCTTATCTGCTGGTACACCTAATTTTTGTGCTAATTCTTCTAAAGTATCAGCTTTTACATGGTATCCTTTTGCAGTATGTTTTTGTAAACGATAACTTGCTTCATATAAAGCTTGATCATATATATAGAATGCTTTTCCATCTGGTTGTGCTAATATTGTCTCAGCAGCTTTAAATCTATCATTTTTAGAGATATTTTCATTTAAGAATCTTTCTCCATTTGCATTTACTAACATAAATCCATCTCCACCACCAGTTAAGTCTCTAGTAGTTCTAACTATAAATGGGAATAGATTTAATTCATCTAAATTGGCTAACTGTATATTATTCTCTTCAAATACAGGAATAAAATCTCCTGTTGCTCCAAGCTGATTTGAAGTTTGAAGCTTTTCTGTTCCAGGAGAGTATTTAGCTAATAACTCTTTATTTGCCGAAAATCCTCCTGTTGCCATTATAATAGCCTTTGCTTTTATGTCATAGAAGTTATTTCCACTTTGAACTTTAACTCCTTTAACAATTCCATCCTCTACTATTAAATCTGTTCCTTTTGTTCCTGTTCTTATATCTATACCTAAGCTTTTAGCTTTTGCTTCCATTCCATCTTGCACTTCTTCTCCAGCATAAGCATCCTTTTCAGCCATATGCCCTCTTTTTCCATAATAATGATTTAATTTTACTCCCATTTCTCTTAGCCAAGAATCTAATTTTGAAGCTCCTTCTGCTTGAGCTCTAGTTCTTTCTGGAGTATCCATCCAATTTGTGTTATCAGCAATTAATTTCTCAACAGAATCCTCTACACCTGCTTTTTTCTCTGCTTCTGAATTAATTAAATCATAGAAATTCATATCATACTTTCCATTTCCACTTAATATATCTAATTTTTCAATTAATATTATATTATTTAATCCAGCTTCTTTTGCAGATATTGCTGCTGCAAGACCTGCTGGTCCTCCACCAACTATAACTAAATCTGTTGATACTGGTTCTAAGTATGCTACTGGTTGTTCTGGTCCTGCTGTTTTTACAGTTATTCTACCAAAATCCTTTCCACCCTCTTTTAAAGCTGCAGCTACTGCCCTTTTAATTCCTAAAGATGTGTAAGTTGCCCCTGATACACTGTCAACTATTGGAGATTGAGCTTTTAAAATTCTATCTTTTAAAATTGGAAATGATCTTGATATTATGTGTGATGTTTCATTATCAGAAACTAATTCAAGATTTTCAATCTTATCCCCTTTTGTGATTACATTTACCTTAATTTCACCAGAAAACCCATTTCCTTTACCTATAATAGATTTTTCTTTCTCACCGCAAGCCATTAACATTAAACTTGCTAAAAAAATTGCTAATTTACACCTGTTTACTTTCATTATTACCCCTTTAAATTTTCTTCGAATATACATTCAAAGAAAATTTTAGCACATAATGACTTTTTTATCAATGTTTTTAACTATTTTTTTTAAAAAATATATTCAAAACCACATCTAATTTTCATATATAGTCCAGATTCTGAAACACTTGAAAATTTTGTTTTTACTTCTTCAAAATTGTATCCAGTTACTCCAACCTTTGCAAAAATCCGCAACTTGTCTGTTATATCTTGACTATATAATAAATATGGTCCTACATTGAATTTAAAAGATTTATCTTGATCTGTATTTCTATAATAGTTATATGAATCAATTTCTGAGTCTAATGAAAAAGCAAAATTTTCATTTAAATCATATGTCCATCTAAAATTATTTTCTATTCTAAATAAATAAGTACCTCTGTTATTTCCATAATCTAAATACTCATTATATATTGTGAAAAAATTCTGGAATCCATAACCTAAATTTATACTTCCTGTTAAATTTCCTTCTAAAGAATAACCATCTCTAGAATTCGTATCAATAGACGAAAGAAAAAAATCAAATCCCCAATAAGCACCGCCCAATCCAACGTCTGAATTAGTACGAACCCTATATCTCAATGAATACTTATTTTCTTTAAAGTTTTCTCCAAAGTCACTTGATATATCACTTACATTGTATTTAATATAAGGACCAATATCATTAAACCATTTTTTACCAAAAACTTCTTTTTCTTCTAGTTTTCTATATAAAGAAAATGTATTTTCCCATCCATCTGTATTGGAATTTTTATCATACTTTTTTTCAATATCATAATCAAAAGTCCAATTTTCATTTAATTTTGATGTTCCAGTTCCTATTTTCCATTTGTAGAATTCTTTTCTATCTTTATTTTCTAGCTCTCCATAGCTCTGATATAGATTATTTTCCGGTTCCTCTAAATAAAAATTTAATATCTCCCGTCCAACACCAAAAGAACTTAAATGAAGTAACAGAAATGCACATATAATATTTTTAATACTCATCTCCCACATACACTCCTTTTCTATTAAATCCTTCTCTATCTACTCCGTTTTCATCATAGCCATTTTTGTCGTACCCATCTTTATCATAAATATTTTCATCTAAAGTTTCATTTTGATTTTCAAAATTTTCTATTGGTTTTTTGTTTCCATCTTTATCATAACCATTTTTGTCATAACCTTCTTCATTATAACCTTCGTAGTTATACCCATTTTTATTGTAATAGCTATTTGTTTCTTTATTTAAACCAAACCATGTCCAACCATTTTTATCAAACTCTGTTTTTGTTTCCTTA
This sequence comes from uncultured Cetobacterium sp., assembly GCF_947038635.1. Taxonomy (GTDB): domain Bacteria; phylum Fusobacteriota; class Fusobacteriia; order Fusobacteriales; family Fusobacteriaceae; genus Cetobacterium_A. The sequence goes on from NZ_CAMQXC010000096.1 coordinate 4,531, forward strand.
TTTAATCCTTGAAAATCAAATCCTTTTTTATCATATTTTGATTTAGTTATTCTATTATATCCAGTATAATCAAATCCTCTTTCATCAATATTTTTTCCAGTATCACTATTTATTCCACTAGAATCAAAATTAAAATAGTCATACGGCGAATCTGTGTACACATTCCACCCCTCTTTTGTGAACCCTCTTAAGTCAACGCCTTCTTGATTATATCCTTCATAGTTATATCCATCTTTATTGTAGTAACTCATTGTATTCCAATTTCTTTTAGTTTTTGTATTAAATCCATCTTTTGTATGATTATTTGTGCAACCACTTAAAAATAATAATATAACTATTATTATTGGAAAAATCAATTTACGATTTAATATTTTTTCTAATTTCTCAAGAAAAGGAGCTCTAATATTAAAAGAAAAATTTTGCTTGTAAAAAGTGATATAATTTAATTCATTTGCTATTCTATCTAACATTATTTCTGATAAAATAAGAGATAAAAAAGCTGCTACAAAAAATCCAAGTCCTGTATATTCATTTCCCATTAATGATGTTACTACTGAAAAAAAAGTGCTTAAAATAAAAAATACAATTGATACTAGTAAAGCCTCTTTTCTAGAATCAAAATATAAAAATATAGTTATATATACAGATATAAAAACTGTACAATAAGCTGCAAAAATCATAACTCTAAACAGATCTAATAAATATAAATCCATTCCATATTTCAAAAATATTACTTTAGATAAAAGAGCTACTGAAAATGAAACAAAAAATTGAAGCTCCATTATATAATAAATCTCCTCTTTTAATACATCAATCATTTTTTTCTTTTCAATATCTATATCTGCTAAATTTCCATTTAAAGTTAAAAGAGCATAATATCTCTTATAAATTGGAAAAAACTTAGTCTCCATAAATACCAGAAAATAAATCATAGTCGGAATTGTTAAAAAAAAAGCATAAAATACTGCGACCTCATATAACGGAGAACTTAAAAATATTCCTCCTACTCTATATGAATCACCATATATCCAATTTACAAATATATGAGACCACATTCCAAAATTAAAAAATATTCCAATAAAACTTAAAGAAGTATACCTCTTGAAAGCTCTTAAAAATTCAAACTCACTTTCATCTGAATCTTCAAATATATACGTTAAATATGAAAAAAGCATAAAGAATGTTATTCCTATTCCAATTGTATAGGCTAATATAATTGAATAAGCTAGATTATTTTTAAAAAATTCATTGCTTGAATATTTTAAAATATATCCTCCTAAACCTATTGCTGCGACATTACCTACAACATAAGCCAATATTGAATAACTATAGTTTTTTACAGCTGATATATAATTCATACTAACCCAAATTCCTGATAAAAAACAAAATAATGCAGTTAATGTATATATGTAAAACCAAGATAAATCTTGTCCTTTAAAATATAAAACACCTATAAAAAATGATATTATAGTTATAAATTTTATTGTTCCTATATATGTCGATTTTAACTTTTTTTGCTCTCCTGAGTATATACAATCAGATATAAATCTCGTTATTAAATATTGAACTGCTCCCGTTAAAAGTTGAGAAAAAATAAATGAATAAACTATTCCTGTCATAAATAGATTTCTCTCTCCTCTTGAGAGAATATATTGCTTTCCAATAAACATAAGAATATTTAAAGTTATAACTGTTATAAGCCACGGCCCTACTCCAATAAGGGCTGAATAGGCCATAGCCTTTATATCTTGAAATGTGTTATTATCATCTGAAAATAGATTTTTTAATTCAAATCCTATTCCTGCCATATTATTCTCCTAACTCTTTATATAATCTTTTATATGAATCTATAAATTTCTTTTTTGAATAGTATTTCTTGACTATCTCTTTTCCATTTTTTCCCATCTCATTTATTTTTTCTCTATTTTGAAAAAGTGAAACTATGGCATCTCCCAAATCTGAATATGATGTTGGTGGTACAATTATTCCTGCTTCTCCTTCAGATTTCTCTTTTAAAATCTCTCTACAATTTCCAACATCTGTAGCTATAAAAGGAATCCCACAAGCTAACCCTTCTAATATACTAAGTGGTTGACCTTCTGAAATTGATGTTAACATTAAAAAGTCTAAAAATTTATAATATTCTTTTACATCTGCTCTTCCTGTAAAAATAACATACTCTTTCAAATCTAAATTATTAACTAATTCTAAACACTCATTATAATACTCTTCATTCTCCTCTGTTGGTCCTATTAAAAAAAGCTTTGTATCTCTCAATTTCGGTAATGCCATTTTAAACCCTTTTAGCATCATTTTCACATCTTTTATAGGAACAACTCTTAAAACTGAACCTATATTAAATCCTTCTCTTTTTTCTCTTATAACTTTAGAATAAGCTTCAATATCAATACCATTTGGAACTACTTCACATTTTTTTGAATCTGCTCCATTTTCAATTTGTAACTCTTTATTATAATCAAATAAAGATATTATTTTATCACATTCATCATAAGTTACTCTTGATAAAAAGTAAAAAAAATCTATCCATATTTTTTTAAAATCTTTCTCTATCCATTTAGCGCCAATAACTTCTTCTTCTCTTTCACGTGGGTAAATTCCATGCTCCGTTAAAAGTAATGATCCTCCATTTTTAATTTTTGCCATTACTGATATATATCCAGAGTATCCTGTTGCTACTGGATGATATATATCAGCTTTAGGCAAATCTTCTTGAGACAAAGATATTAAATTTAAGAATATATTTCTGTATGTCCAATAAAAAGTATTAAAACCAATTCCATTATAATTTTGCTTATAATACTTTAATAAACTATTCCAAAAACTCTTATTTATTATTATCTCCAATGGATTACCATATTTTTTATCTGATATTTTTTCTATTATTTTAATAACCTCTGGAGAATTAAGGTTATTAAAATTTAAAATTTTTTCAATTTCTTCCTCTAATTTCTTAAATTCAAATCTGTTTTTTAAAACTTTAAAAGGCGAAATCTCATAATTTTTATCTAAAACTATATTCTTAATCTCTGTAATATTTTTAGGTATTTCATATTTTATCTTTGCAAAATCTAAATTTGGTATTATACATACAATAGAGAAAATATGTTCCTCATTAGATTTCACTAAATCTTGAATCCATGAAGATACTCCACCTACAACATATGGATAAGACCCTTCACATATCAAACAGATTTTTGCCATTTTTTAACCTCTTTCAACATTTCATAATCATTTAAATCATAGTAATATTTTTCTATGAACTTTGTTATTTTTTCATCTAAATCTTTCTCTTCTATAAACTCCTGAATTAGTTTATTGCACTCCTTGTAGTCCTTCATGTCTTTATAGATATTTAAAAGATTAAATTTATCTATTATCTCTAAATTTTCTTTTGATTTTACAGTATATATATATTTCTTTTGATAAAATTCTAAAACTTCCCCAAGTAAAAGTCCCGAAGTACAATAATCATAATATATTTTAGAAAGTTCATCTAAATCTTTTAACCGCTCTTTCTCTTTTATAATTTTTTGAAAGTTTTCATCAATTTTATTTATCTCTGTTGCTGCATAGTGAATAACCTCTATATCTTGATCCCACAGTGCTTTTTTTAAAACATCAACCTTAAATTTTAAATTTTGAGTTTCAAATCCAATTAAAAAATTTTTCTTTTCTAATGGAGTTCCAACAGCTAAAATATCATAAGCTCCAATTAGGTTAAGATCAATTGAACTATTTACAATTATCTCTTTCTCTTCATTCAAAATATATTTTTCTAAATCTTCACTTATTTCAATATCACTTTTAAAATAATCTCTAAAAAATAAGAAGTTATTTATTAAGGCCATACTACTTTCTCTTATACACATCGCCGAGCCCACGAGACAGGCAGAAATCTAGTATG
>NZ_CAMQXC010000097.1 GCF_947038635.1 uncultured Cetobacterium sp.
ATACGTGATTTCTGCCTGTCTCGTGGGCTCGGACATGTGTATAAGAGACCGGACTAAAGATGCTAAACCTGTTCTAGCTCCAGCAGATATTCCTGCTGCTGATTCTGCAAATGATGTTACAGTACTAGTTCCTAAAACTGCTCCAATTAACGTTGAAGATACATCAACTTGTAGCATTCTTTTTAAACCTTTAGCACCTTCATCTCCTTGTACTAATCCCATATTTTTGTAACAAGCCATCATAAATCCAAGAGAATCAAATAGATCTATAAACATAAACGAAAATATTGAACCTATTAAAGATATTTTTAAAGCTCCCAATATATTTACTTTCATAAAAATTGGACTTATTGATGGTGGCATTGAAATAATTGCTTTTGGTATATCAACAATTCCAAAAAACATTCCTATAATTGTTGTTGCTGCAATACTTATTAAAATACCACCTCTTACCTTTTTTATTTCACAAATAGCCATAATTGCTAATCCTAATATTCCTAATACAGTTGGTATTGAAAAATCTCCTAAACCTACAAATGTAGCCTCATTTGCAACTATTATTCCCATGTTTTTTAAACCTATAAAAGCTATAAATAAACCAATTCCTGAAGTTGCTGCTGTAGAAACCACACTAGGAATCGCATTAGCTATTTTTTCTCTTATCCCACCTAATGTCATAATTAAAAAGAATAGTCCTGATATGAATACAACTCCTAATGCATCCTCCCAAGAGACTCCTTGTCCCAAAACTAATGTATAGGTAAAAAATGCATTTAATCCCATCCCTGGTGCTAACGCAAACGGAGCATTTGCCCATAAAGCAGCAATTCCTGTCCCAATAGCTGTTGCTAAACAAGTTACTGTTATAAGAGCGCCTTTATCCATTCCAGCTGCAGAAAGTATTGCCGGATTTACAAAAACTATATATGCCATTGTTAAAAATGTTGTAAGACCACCTAAAATTTCTGTTTTTATTGAACTTCCTCTTTCTTCAATTTTAAAAACTTTTTCCAATATATCTAACGAAATATTTCTTTTTGTTACTATTTTTTCCACTTTATATTCCTCCAACTATATTATATCTATTATAGGAAACCTATTTGGTAAAACTATCTTTGCCTTATTTTTTATCTCTTCAGATTTTCTTTTCACTTGTTCAATTAAATCTCCCTCGTTTAAAACTAAAATTTCTCTATTTTTCATTAACCACTTTCCATTACACATTGTAGATTCAATATTTTCACTTGACATTGTATAAACAATATTAGCTATTGGATCATGAAGTGGTAAAGAGTGAATTGTATTTGGATTTAAAATTATTAAATCAGCTTTTTTCCCTACTTCTAGGCTTCCTACTTCATTCTCTAACAATGCACATTTAGCCCCGTTTATAGTTGCCATTTCTAACACTTGCTCTGCTGGTACAACTTTTGGATTTAATGTTCTTCCTTTGTGAATTAAAGAAGTCAAATATATCTCTCTCATCATATCCATTCTATTATTTGAAGGCGCACCATCTGTTCCAATGGATACACTTAACCCTTTTTCAAGCATTTCTGGTATTCTTGCAAAACCTAATACAACTTTCATTGCAGCTGCTGGATTATGTGATACCTTTACATCATATAATCTAAATAAATCTATTTCTCTATCAGTTAACCATACTGTATGAACAGCTAACAAATTTGGTCCTAGTACTCCTAATTTATGAAGATGTTCAACAGTTGAATCTCCTTTATTTGATTTCACATAATCATTTTCCGCTGCTATTTCAGCTATATGCATATGAATTCCTGTATTCAATTTATCTGCTATTTTTTTAGTTTTAATTATTAAGTCATCTGAATTATTAAAAATAGTTCTTAAGCCAAACCAAATTTTTACTCTTCCATCTGCTGTATTATTGTATTTATCAAATAGTTCTTTTTGTACTTGAATCTCTTCATCTGCTGTTTTTATCCAATTTGTAGGTAACCCAATTCCTTCATCCATAACTGATTTTGATAAAGCTGCTCTTATTCCTGTATTTTTTACAGCCTCAACCATTGCTTCTACATACTGGCCTCCTGCTTCTAAAAATGTTGTAACTCCAGATTTTATCATCTCTACACAACAAGCTGTTGAAGAGATTAATGAGCTTTCATAATCAAAATTACTTTCATAAGGCCAAACTCTTTCTCTTAACCAAGTTAATAGATCTACGTCGTCAGCTATTCCTCTCCCTAGTTGCTGAGACAAATGAACATGTGTATTAATTAAACCTGGTAATACAATTTTTCCTTTTGCATCTATAATTTCTACAGTATCTAAAAGTAATTTTTCGTCAACTTTTCCAATTGCCTTTATTAAATCGTTTTCAATTAAAATTGAACCATTATTATATATCTCTCTTTTCTCATTCATTGATACTACATATGCATTTTTTATTAAGATTTGTTTCACAAAAAACCTCCATTTTTTAAATAAAAAAAGTGTAAACTCTATCTGGGATAGAATTTACACTTAAAATTAAATTTAAAACATTTAACATATTTTAAAAAATTATAGTATAAGCTCTTCCCATAGCGTCCCGATTTAAGGTTAGGACGTAGAAACTTTTGGACCATATTACCAAAATATATGAGTAAACTTTTTATTTTAATAATACCATATTTGTATTTAAACTTCAATATTCTTGTGAAAAATTATCTATTATTTTTTTTGTTTTATATATGTTATAATCTAAATACATTTTTATATTAAAAATAAAGGAGATTTTCATGAAAAATTTATCTTATATTAAATATATTGGTATCAGTTTTATTTTAAGTTTTCTTTTAGGCTGTAGTGCTATAATGACATCTATTGGTAATAATAAAATTTCTAATGCTATAAATATATATAACTCTCGGGGAACAACAACAGATGGAACCTTAGAACTAATATCTGGATTAGAGTATTCCTCTGAATCTCAAATTGGAATATCTCAGTATCAAAAACAATATTTTGAAATAACAAATATAAAAAATAATATCTTAAAAAATAAATATTTTACTAAACAAGATATAAACGCACTTAATCTATATCTTTTAACTATTGAAGAGTTTAAAAAGATACAACCTAAATTTCCTACTATAAAAATTGATTATAATGATTTTAATAATTCTAAAGTTAAAATTACTAAAATTTTTGAAGACTTCGTTTTAAAAGATGAAAAACTCTATATAAGTCGTAATCAAAAAATTCAAAATATAAATTTTTATAAAAAAATAAATAAATATATTAATAGTTATATTATTAATAGTACTATTTCAAATTTGGAAAATGATGTAACTGTTAATCTCTATGTAGGATCATCTTTTAGAGGATTTTCTCAGCTTGATTATCTTCTTACAAACTCTTTGATGCATGCCTCTGATATGAACATAAATAGAAATCTTGGTAACTATATTATTTTTAGAGGTTTTAACTCTTTTTCAAAACCTAATTTAAAAAACTATTTTATAGATTTTAATTTTTCTAATGTCTATACAAGAACTCTAGAAACAAAAGAGGAAATCAAAGAAAAAGAAAAACTTTTTATTGTTCGAAAAAAAATTACTGTTAGTGGTTATTATAAAATTTATAATCAAAATTCAGCTCCACATACTAAATATTTTGAATTTAATGAAAATTATACTCTTAAAATGAGAGAATATAATAATTCTACTTTTTACGATGACGAAAGAGATATCTTAAAAAATATTTTAGAAGATAAATTCTCAAATATTATTCGCTATGATTTAGATAATTTAATAAATATCAATTAAAAAAACCAGATTTCTCTGGTTTTTCTTTTTTATCAATATATTGGAAGATAAATATCTTCATACTCTTTTTTTATTTTTAAACTTTCTATAGTATTTAAAACTTTTTGTTTTAAATATTTAGAGTCTATATTTAATTTTTCTATATCTTTAGATACTTCATCATAGTTATTTAAAGAATTCTCTAAAACTTGAATCGCACCTTTATAATTTTTATTTCTCCAATGATATAATCCAACAGCTATTAATAATAGGTTTATTGATACATGTTTTCTTGTTTCACATTTAGTTTCTTCTATCCAAATTTCTTCTAAAATTTCATGACATTTAAAAAAATCTCTTTGAATTTGAAAAGTATCTATAAACTCCATATATTTTTCTTTATTTTTCATTTAATATTTCACCGAAATTACTTCTTATCCATATTTCTAATTTATTTTTTACTTCTTGGAGCATAGATATTTCATCTAAAGGTAATCCAACAAATTTTCCATCAACAATAGCACTACTTTTTATAAAATCATACTCTTCAACTTCTGTAAACCCAACTATATTAGCATTTCTTTTAACTAAAGCATCATACACTGGTTTCATTCCATTAACAAAAGTAGCTGCATAAAAACCTTGATTTCCTCTTCCTATAATTCCAACTGATTTATTTTCAAAATTAACTTTTGAAAGAACCTCAATTCCATTTTTCCAATCTTCATGGGGCTCTCCAAAACCATAAGTTGGAACTATAAAGATTAAAGCTTTATACTTTTTTAAGTTTTCAATAATTTCTGGATTTGCTATCTTATATATATCACAATTTTCTTTTAATAAATCTTTTATCAAAGTAGCTGTAAACTCACTTTTTCCTCTGGCACTACTATAAAATACACCTATTTTCATTTATCACACCTCCATGTACACTTTATAAGTATAGTATTTTAAATGTGATTTTTCAATAGTTAAATTTAAATTTTTTCACTTTTTTCTTTATTTACTTTAAACTCATTTAGAACTTCATTAAATAATTCTTTATTAGTGATTAAATCATACGCAGTTCCAGCTAAAATTTTTGCTCCTAATATTATAGCATTATGAGCTTCTTCACTTTTTCCTGCACACAAAAATTCATCTGAATGAGATGAGGTTCCTTGAGGTACAAAGGCTACTCTTATACAAGATCCAGGTACATGATACATTACATTCCCAAAATCTGTAGAACCTGTTTTCTCTCTAGGGGGAGATAATCTAGGAGCATTAACCAATTCGGCATTATCCATAAGGATTTGATTAAGCTTCAAAACAGGTATTTTATTATTTAATCTTTTTGTTTCTATAATCTCATAATCTGTTTCCGTCATAAGAGATGCACCTTGTACCACTTTTTTGAACCTTTCAATAACATGATTTAAATAAGCTCTATCATAAGATCTTATACTAAACTTTGCTTCTGCATATTTAGGAACAACATTTGCAGGCCCTCCTGCGTTTGTTATTGTATAATGCATTTTTACATCTTCTCTTACGTGCTCTCTTAAAAATTCAATTCCTTGAAATAAAAGGATTAATCCATCTAAAGCACTTCTACCTTTTTCTGGAGCTAAAGCAGCATGAGATCTAACTCCGTGAAATTTAACCGTAAAATTTGAAAGCGCTAGTGATTTTACATCTGTTGTTGTATCTGGAGCACCATGCATCATTAAAGCAACATCTATATCATTAAAACACCCATTTTCTAACATTTTTACTTTTGCACCTAATGTCTCTTCAGCTGGTGTTCCATAAACTACAATTTTATAATTTTTATCTTTTAATTGATTTTTTATACTTAAAGCTGCTCCAACTATACTTGGTCCCTGCATATGATGAGCACATGCATGTCCCATTCCTTCTAAAGCATCATATTCACATAACAAACCAATAGATGGTCCATTTTGTCCAACTTCATAAACTGCTCTAAAAGCTGTTTCAAATCCACCTATTCCAGTTTCTATTTTAAAATTATTCATTCTTAAAATATCAATTATCTTTTTTGAGCTTTTATATTCTTCTAGTCCAATCTCTGGATTATCAAAAATAAAATCTCCTAAATCAATTAAACTACTCTTTAACTGCTCAACATTTTGTAAAATCTCTTGCTTCATAACTTTCTCCTTTAATTAAAATGGACCATATCCTATCCAATTTGCGATTATTATAAGTATTGACCCTGTTACTATCCATATTAAAAATAATTTTCCCATATATTTCATCCAATCTTCATAAGATACATTAGCTATTGCTAAGAATCCCATCAATGCTGACGATGTTGGAAGAACATAATTACTAAATCCATCACCAAAATTAAATGCTAAAACTGCTGTTTGTCTTGTCATTCCTATCATGTCTGCTACTGGTAGCATTATTGGCATTGTTACGGCTGCTTGTCCACTTCCCGAAGTTACTAAACCATTTATAAATAGTTGCATTAAGAACATTCCAATAGATTGTAATACGTGTGGTAAAGATGCCAACATATTTCCTAAATAATAAACAGCTGTATCTAAAATTTTACCATCATCTAATATTATAGAGATTGTTCTTGCTATTCCTATTATTAAAGCACCAAATACTAATGCTTTTGCTCCACTTACAAACTCTTTTGCAATTGTACTAGGTGAAAAACCATAAGCTAATCCTCCTAGAATAGCCATCCATATAAATAGTGCAGCACTTTGATTTAATCCCCAATGCCACGCTGCTCCTCCATAAATTAATAATCCAAATAATCCAATTACAATTGCCAATACTAAATAGTGTCTTTTCTCTATTTCTGGCATAACATTTTCACCATTTTCAATGTTGTTTTCTAATTTTTCTAAATCTCTAACTACACTTAATTCTGGGTTTTTCTTTATTTTTTTAGCATAATTTAATATATAAATATTTGTTACAACTAAAAATACAACTAAACAGAAAATTCTATAACCTAGTCCTGAAAACATTGGTAATCCTGCCAATGCCTGAGCTACTCCTGTCGTAAAAGGATTAAATGTTCCTGTACTAAATCCAATTGCTCCTCCTAAAGCTACCATAGAAATTCCTACTATTGCATCATACCCCATAGATCTTGCTAAAATTATTGCAACTGGTGCAAATCCAATAAATGTATTAACTCCCATACTCATACATGCTACTGCAAATACTGTTGTAAAAGCTGGTATTAATAATTCATCCTTATTAGAAAATACTTTAGTTACTTTGGCTGTTAATGCTTGGAACATACCTGTTTTTATAATTACATGAAATGCTCCTCCAACTATTAAAACTAAAAATATTATACTACTCGATTTATTTAGTGCATCTACAATTTTAAATGGAATATCTAGAAAACTAACTGGTGTATTTTCTATAAAAGCAAATTGATCTGCAACAATAATAGTCTTTCCTGTTGCAACATCCTTTATCCTTGGAAAATGCCCTGCTGGAACAATCCAAGTTAATAACGCAGCAAAAATAATTAATCCAAAAATAATTACATACGTATGTGGAAAACTCATTTTACTTCCACTTTTTTCTTTTTTACTCATTTTACCCTCCAAAAATGTTTTTAAAAAATTATTTTAAACAAAAAATGTTTATTAACAATCATAAATATACTACGATATTTTTTTATAGTCAAGTTTTTTTTGAACCATATGTTCTATTTCTTCGTCTTTTTTTCAGGATTTTACATATTTATATATTTAAAAAAATATGGTAAGCTATATTATAAATATTTTTTAAGGAGATTCTTATGATTGATTCTTTACAAAAAAGAGTTGCAAATAAAAGTTTAACAAAAACTGAAACTATTATTGCAGATTTCTTTTTCCATAATGAAAATAGAATATATTTTTTAACATCTAGCGATATTGCAAACGAATTACAAATAAGTGATACTTCTGTAATTAGATTTGTTAAATCTCTAGGATTTAATAATTTTAAAGAATTTAAAGATAGTTTAAAGCAACAAGTAAGTGATAAAATTCTTACTCCATCTGAAAAATTAAGTTTAAATGAAGAACTTTTAAAAAAAAATAATTTAATTGAAACATTTACTAACTCAATCTTTAAAAATATCGAAGAAACAATAAATATAAATTCTTATGATAAAATTTCAAAAATAATTGATATACTTTTTAACTCTAATAAAAAATATATTATAGGTTTTAAAAGTGTCTCTGGAGCTACATCATTTTTTGGCTTACGTTTAGGTTTTATATTAAAAAATGTTATTACTCACAATCAAAATAATTCTGAACTTATAAAAAATATAGTTGATATTCAAAAAGATGATTGTTTATTTTTAATTGCTCACCCTAAATATTCAAAAACTTATCCATTATTAATTGAAATTGCAAAAAAAGCTGGAGCAAAAATTATTATAGTTACTGATAAATCAACATCACCTGTTGCTAATACTGGAGATATCACTGTATTTACAGATATACGAGGCATTAGTTACTTTAACTCAATTATTTCAACTCAAGCACTATTAGAATTTATACTAACTTCTATGAGTAAAAATTTAGATGATAACTCTAAAAAGCGTTTAGCTTATATTAATGAACTTTTAAATGAAAATAAATAATTTGGAGGATATATGAAAAAATTAATACTTACAGGACT
>NZ_CAMQXC010000098.1 GCF_947038635.1 uncultured Cetobacterium sp.
CAATAGCTATACTATCTTTTAAATTATATTTTTCTAAAGATACTCAACAAAACCAACAAAATAATTTATTGGTTCAAAATTTAATGGAATCAAATAAAAAAAAAGATGAATTGTTAGAAAGAACAGTAGCAAATTTTGAAAAAACTATGGATAGTATAGTAAAAAAATTAGAGGATATCGATAAAAAAATTCAATAGGTATTAATCATAAAAATAAACTCTATACAATCTCACTTTTTAAATGCTATTATTAAGAAGTCGATATTAAATAATAAGGGGGATACTATATGGATAAAGAAAAATATGGAGAGGATATTCAAGAATATATTCAAGATTTTTTTGACGAAGGAACAGTTTTAGTTATAGGATCAGGATTATCATGTGCAGAAGGCATGCCAGGTATGGGGGCACTTTCTAAAAAGCTTCAAGAAGAAGTTCCTAACGAACTTAACGAAGAGGATAAAAAATTGTGGAAAAGTATAGCTGAAAATTTAAAAAATGGAAAAGATTTAGAATCATGTTTATTAGAAACGACTCCAAGTGATAGATTAGAAGTGATTATAAAAAAAATTACTTACAATTATATTTTTGACAAAGATTACGATATTTATAAAAAAATATTAGAAGGTAATTACGAGTTGAAAATAACATCTTTAATTCATAAATTTAATTTAGATTTATACTCTTTGAATATTATCACAACAAATTATGATCGTTTAATTGAATATTCATGTGAAAAATCTCAAATTCAAGTTGAAAATATGTTTAATGGCAAATTTTTTCCAAAATTAGATTACAAGAATTTTAGAGATAATTTAAATAAAAAATTAGTTAAAGAGCAAAAAATAAATTTATATAAACCACATGGATGTTTAAATTGGAAAAAAATAAATAATGAATTAGTCTACTCACAGTATAAAGATGTAGGAACACCACATATAATAACTCCAGGTACCAATAAATTTAAACATGGTTATGAAACTCCGTTTGATATAAATAGAGAATACTCTAATGAGTGCATAGATAATGCTAAAAAAATTATATTTATAGGGTATGGATTTAATGATTCACACTTAGAAACTCGAATAAAAACTCCTAGAAATTTAAAAAAACCTATATTAATTTTAACAAAGGAATTTACTGACGGAATACATGATTTATTTACAAAAGCAACTAATATTATGGCAATTGAAGAAAAAAAATCTTCAGGTAATAGTAATGTTTATTGGAGAGGAAAAGAAGAAGAAATAGAGGGAAAATATTGGGATATCACAGAGTTACTGAAGAAGGTGTTTTAAATGTTAGAAAGAAAATTTAAATTTGATAATACAACTAAAATAGGCAATATTATTTATGTTGATACTACTCAAGTAAATGTAGAAATCAGGAACGAAAATATAATACCTGAAATTGTAGTAGGGCATATGGTTTCTATCGATACAAGTAAAAAGCATATTAAAATAATTGGTCTTATAGAAAAAGTTATAAGAAAGCATAACGAAGAATCAGAAGATGATTTTGAATGTATTTCAAAAGATATGATAAAAATTAATTTAATAGGCACGTTCAAAAGTACTTACAAAAGTCAAAGAAATATTTTTAAAAGAGGAATAGAGAATTTTCCACAAATAGAAAGCTTTTGTCATATAGTAAACAGGGAAAACTTAGAGTTTTTTATGAATATTTTATCAGAAAATAAAAAAGATTCACTTCACATAGGTACTTATTCGATTGATAAAACAGGAAAGGCTATGCTAGATGGAGATAAATTTTTTCAAAGACATGCAGCGATATTAGGAAGTACAGGTTCTGGTAAAAGTTGGTGTGTAGCAAAAATATTAGAAAAAGTTTCACAATTAAAATATCCTAATATTATTATTTTAGATATTCATGGTGAATATAAAAGTCTATGTAAGAATCCTGATGCAATTGGAAAATATTATAAAATAGCTGGACCAGGAGATATAGATGAAAAAAATGAAGAAACATTATTTTTACCGTATTGGTTGTTAAATAAAGAAGAGATATTAGCAATGTGTTTAGATACAACGGATCAACATGCAATAAACCAATCTGCAAGATTTATTCATCATACAAAAGAATTAAAAAAAGAAAAATTAGAAACAGAAAAAAAAGAAGAGATACTAAAAAGTTTTACTGTAGACTCACCAATACCTTTTGATTTTAATAAATTGATTGAAGCTTTAAAAGAAGATAATGAAAGAAAAGGTGCTGGAAAGAATGGTAATCCGATTAAAGGAGAATTTGAAGATAAACTAACAAGATTTATTTTTAGATTAGAAACAAAATATAATGATAAAAGATATGGATTTATGTTTCAGTCTCCAGAAGAGTGTCAAAACTATGATTGGTTTCATAAACTTATATATAAATTGATTGGAAGCACTAAAAAAGGTGAAGGTATAAAAATTATAGATTTTTCAGAAGTTCCTTCAGATATACTCCCTATAATTACAGGAATTATAGCAAGAATATTATTTGATATTCAAATCTGGATGAAAGATGAAGATAGAACACCATTCACATTAGTTTGCGATGAAGCTCATTTATATTTACCAAAAAAAGATTCAGCAAATGCGATTGAAAAAAAATCTTTATATAATTTTGAAAGAATTGCAAAAGAGGGTAGAAAATATGGAATATCAATTGTGGTTGTAAGTCAAAGGCCATCTGAAGTGAGTTCAACAATTCTAAGTCAGTGTAGCAATTTTATAGTTTTAAGATTAACAAATGATATGGATAAAAACACTATAAAGCAACTTTTACCAGATAGTTTAAAAATTATATTAGAACAATTATCTCTTTTAGAAATAGGAGAAGCAATAGTTGTCGGAGATTCTATATTACTACCAAGTAGGATATGTTTGGAAGAACCTCGTAAAAAACCAAACAGTGATACCAAGAAGTTTTGGAAAGAATGGAATGAGAAAGAGAGTTCAGAAGAAAAGTTAAAAAAAGCAGTTGAATATTTAAGAGGTCAAAATAAAAATAATTAAAATAAAGCGAGGTAGAAAAATTTATTCTACCTTTTTTATTATAAAAAATTTTAAAATTATTAAAGAAGAGAAAAAATTAATTTATTTTAAATTTTATGAAAAATCCTCTTTTTTTTTATAGCTAACATGTAGCTAACAATTCATAAAATAGACCATTGATAAGACTTGTAAATAAAAGGAAGTGTTAAAAAGAAAAATGACCGTCCATATCATAATGTATTCTTAATTTTGGAGTAATAATTTGATAACAAAATTATTGGAATAAATTTATAGATATTATTTAATATAATTAGAACTTCCGATTGTAAATTAATAACTTCAAGAACTTCTAAAAACACAATTATTATAGATAAAATTTGTAAATATACTTTCATGAATATATAAAAATCTAATTGATAAATTTAATTAAAGAGGTTATTATATTAATAACCCTCTTTTTTTTTATCAAAATTTAAGAGGTATATTTTATAAAATAGCCAAATTTAAGAACCCCTTATTTTATAAAGGGTTTTACAAATATAAATTAATCAAAAGGAGGTAAAATGAGAAAGTTAATAATGCATTATGATATGGACGCTTTTTATGCTTCTATTGAGATTAGAGATAATCCTAAATACAAGGATAAGCCCATTGTTGTTGCTGGTGGCGTTGTCACAACTGCTAGTTACCCTGCTCGTAAGTTTGGCATCCATTCCGCAATGAATACCTTAGATGCTAAAAGATTATGCCCTAAACTCATTGTCCTCCCTGTAAATAAAGATAAATATGCTTATGAATCTAAAATTATCCATGATCTCGTTTTAAAAATTACTCATAAAGTAGAATTTATAGCCCTCGATGAAGGATTTATTGACATAACTGATATTATTTCCAAATTTCAATCAAAAGAAAGCTTTGCTACAATTTTTAGAAAAAGAATCTATGAGATTACAGGGCTTACTTGCTCTGTAGGAATTGGACCTAATAAATTAACAGCCAAAATTGCTTCTGACATAAATAAACCTGGAGGACAATATATTTTTAATACTGAAGAAGAGTTTATTGAATTTATAAAAGAAAAAAATATTCGTAAACTTCCTGGTGTTGGAAAACAATTTGAAAAGATTTTAAATAAAAATAATATCCATTTTGTTAAAGATATCTATCCTTTTTCTTTAAAAGAACTTATTGCAAAATACGGAAGTTCTCGTGGAGGAATGCTCTATACATATAGCCGTGGAATTGATCATCGTGAAGTAGAATTCAATCGAGCTATTCATTCTATTGGAAATGAAAATACATTTAGAATCCCACTTGATTCAGAGGAGGAAATTAGTAGAGAGATAGATGCTCTTTTTCAATGGTCATATAATCGACTTCAAAGAAAAAAACTTCTCACTAAAACTATATCTTTAAAAGTACGATTTAAAAATAGAGAAACTATAACTAGATCTAAAACTCGATTTATTCCTAGTGATGATAAAGAGATTTTAAAGGGAATGCTCGATGAAATTTTAAGTTCTTTAGATTTAGTAAATAATATCAAACTTCTCGGAGTTTCTTTTTCTAACTTAGAAAATCATTCTGGTAGACAACTTGTTTTTGAAAAACTTTATTAATTTTCTTTCAGAAAAAAAGAATTTTCTTTAAGTCTCAGTATATTATGTTAATTCAAAATATCAAAGGAGGCCAAAAATTATGAAAAAAGTTGTTTTAGCAAGTGTTTTCTTTAGTTTATTCTTCATTGGATGCTCTAGTTCTGAACCTCAGCCAGAGCCTGTTGTAGAAGAAGTTGTAGTTGTAGAGCCCGTTGTAGTTGGAAAAGAGATTATTGTAGCTCCTGTTTTAGACAAACAAAGTTATTAGTAAAAGTAAATAAACTATGAAAAAAGGCCACTACAAGAGTGACCTTTTTTTATAAATCTATAAAGCTGCTTTCTTTGTTCTCTTTTTTTAATCGTTCTAAAAATTTTCTATGATTTATATCCTCATTATTTATATGTTTTATATATTTCTTTGCTGACTCTTCAATCTCTTCATCAGATAATCTAGGTATATCGAAAAGGGCATAGTATGGCAAATAAGTCATCTGAATTGCATTTGCTGTAGCTTCTAATGGTCGTAATAACTCAGTTATAGTAAAATTATTATAACTTCCGCCCATATATGAATATTCAGGAGCTCCTACAGAAAGAGCTACTAAAAACTCTTTTCCTTTAAGAGCATCTCCACTTGGTCCATAAGCCCAACCAAACTGAAGCACTTCATCAAAATACTCTCTCATTAAAGCTGGCATACTATACCAATAAAAGGGAAATTGAAAAACTACTCTTTCAGCTTTTTCTAAAAACTTTTTTTCTTCATCTAGATTAATTTTTTTATCTTCCTTATAGATCTCATCTAAAAATCTAACTGTTATATTATTCTCTTTTTTTAAAGATTCCAGCCAAACTTTATTAACTCTTGACTCTTTAATATTTGGATGTGTTGCAATTACAAGTATCTCCATTATTAATTCACCTTTATTTTTCCAGAAATTATATTCTCTTTTAAATTCTCAACAAATTCAATATTATCAATACCTACAATCTCTTTTGTATATTTAAAGTCCGTAGTTCCTACACCATTTTCTTTTAATCCAAAATTATATACCTGTCCTTTAAATTCTCCATTGACAGTATCTTCAATTATTTTATAAATCGCATTGTTTACATTTTTTAACATTGATGTTAAAACTTGTCCTTTCACTATATCGTCTTGATCGCAATCTACTCCAATACCATATATTCCTTTCTCTTTCACTCCCTCTAAAATTCCTATACCAGTATTTCCAGAAGCATGATATATAACATCCACCCCTTGATTTGCTAAAGAATATGCATGTTCTTTTCCTTTTAATGGATCACTAAAAGGTGCATCTCCACCAACGTATGTTGTAATGACAGAGATATCTGGATTTACATACTTAGCTCCTTGTTCATACCCTGATTTAAATCTATTTATTAATGGTATATCTAAAGCTCCTATAAATCCTACTTTTCCCGTTTTACTCATCTTTGCTGCAATAGCTCCAACTAAAAATGACCCCTCACTTTCATCAAAAACTAATGATGCTATATTAGCTCCCTCTTTAGCTCTTGTATCAACTATTGCATATTTTATATTTGGAAATTTAGAACTTATATCCTCCATTGCATCTTGAGCAGTATACGATGTGGCAATTATTAAATCAAATCCATTTTGTGAATACTCTTCTAAAAAATATGCATCTTCCATCCAAGAATTTGGTTCCACATATTTTACTTCAATATTAAAATCTTTTTGTGCTTTTAGAAGTCCAGCATAAGCTGAATCATTAAAAGATTTATCTCCCAACCCTCCCATTGCTAAAATTAATCCAACTTTTAATGGTACTGCTAAAATTGTTACAGATAAAAGTAAAAACAAAATAATTCCATTAATCTTTTTCATTAAAAACCTCCCCAATTTTATATTTTTTATTATATATCAAAACTAAAAAAAGAGCTACCTTGATAGCTCTTTTTTATTAAAAATATATTAGAAATCGTATGTTACACTAACTCCACCTTGTGGTTGTAATTTCCAATCTTTTTCTGTATCTCCCCAAACTTGGTTTGAATACTTAACTTGTGCAAATACAGAGAATGCTAAATCATCTGTATAATTATAAGTTACCTCTAATTGAGGTAATGCAAACACTGCATAAGTATTTTTATAATCTCCACTATCCACTGCTGGTCCTAACCACTCATACATTTGATTTCCAACTATGAACGGATCCCATGCAGCACTTCTATTAGATGAGATATATGGGTCAAATCCTCCAGTAAAGTTAAATGTCAATGATGTTTGATCATTAAATTTGTATAACTCTTTTGAATAACCTAACCAAGCTAAAACCATAAAGTAATTTGCTGTATCATAAGTTTGGTTACTATTTCCTATTTCAAAACTTCCATTATACCACTCTCTAAATGCATAAGCATTAAATGTAAATGTAAAGTCAGCTGGTAATTGCCAATTTGTTAATAAACTTAAAATTCCTGTATTAACATGTCCAGACGGTCCTTTTGTGCTCCATCCATAGATATACATTGGTGATATTGCAAATTGTGTTGCTTGAACATATTGTCCTTTAGGAATATATTCAGAAAAATCAAACGCTGTTTGAGCAAATACATATGTTTGATTTGTTCCATTAAATTCAGCTTCGTTTTCTACCATTAAAGATGAAGTCCATTTAATTTTTGAGTTTTCTATCATCCCATGATCATAACTTAATGTTGCTTTTGGTCCACTAAAATTATTATCTTGTTGATTTTCTCCACCATTGTAATCATACATATTCCAA
Organism: uncultured Cetobacterium sp.; assembly: GCF_947038635.1. Classification (GTDB taxonomy): domain Bacteria; phylum Fusobacteriota; class Fusobacteriia; order Fusobacteriales; family Fusobacteriaceae; genus Cetobacterium_A. The sequence continues at coordinate 7,368 of NZ_CAMQXC010000098.1, forward strand.
ACTCTATCCCACTGTAAACTTATATTCCAATCTTTTGCGAAATTATAACTTAAAACAGCTGATGGGTGTGAAGATTCAGTTTTATACTTTCCTGCATTTCCATAAAAAGTTTGAGTAAATCCTAAACTACCATTAGGCGTAAACTCCTCTGCATAAGATGCTCCTGCAATAAGTAGCGATCCTATAAGTGTTTTTAAAAATAATTTTTTCATAATTTACCTCCCATAATAAACTGTGTTTTTTCTATTTTCAGCTTAAGTATACAAATATTAATTTATTTTTCCTTTTAAAATTTATTTATTTTCCTTATTTAAAAGGAATTAAAAATAATTTTCGAATAAAAATTATAATTATTCCTTATAGGAGGTTAAATTAATATGATAAAAAAAATTTCGATTTTATTTTCTTTTTTAATGCTTTTACTTCAAGGATGTAGTGCATTAGATAGTAGAGTTGTTGCTGTAGATTCATATTCTACTATGCAAGCATATGGAGGTACATATTATCTTTCTACAAATACTCCTGGATTACAACTTCAACAACAATCCTTTGAAGTTATTCTACAAAATATGTTACAAGCTAAAGGTTATACTAGAACCTTTAATCAAAAAAATGCCTTATATAATATAGTTTATAACTATAAAATCAAAGGCCCTTACACTTCTATTGAATCATATCCTGCGCCTGTAAATCCATGGTGGAATGGTCCATATGGAGGTATTTATAATGGATTCTATGGTGATATGTGGATGAACTCTATTAGTGCATCAACATATTTTGTTAAAAGATTAGAGCTTTCAGCTTTTACTAAAAATAACAATGCTGTTTGGCAAGTTGTTGGAAGTTTAAAAAGTGATAACAGTGATCCTAGAAGTAGTTTCCCTTATTTAGTATCAGCTGTTTCAAACTATGTTAATACTAATTCAAATCAAGTTGTTTATCTTAACGTTGAAGAAAACTCACAAACAGGTCAGTACACTGCAACTCCATCTATGTGGTAAAATACAAAAAGAGCTCTATCATATTTAATGATAG
>NZ_CAMQXC010000099.1 GCF_947038635.1 uncultured Cetobacterium sp.
AACTACCTATTTGTAAAAATATTGGATTCATATAAAATCTCCCTATTTGTAATTTAGTTTCTGTTAATTTAAAATTTATTGAAACTACTTTAATCCTATGATATATAATAATTATTCAAAAGATAAACCTCTCAAATAATATTTTTTTATTTTTTAAACAATCCATATTTCTCAAAATTCAAGAATAATACCTCCATAAACGGAAATTCAAAACATGGAATATTTATATTGTTTTCACTTTCGCAGTGAATATTTAAATAAAAAATCATATCAAAATTTTTATTTATAGAACCATAATCCAAATCTTCAACAAAATTATAGATATCAATCTGTTTTATATAGTAATATTTTTCTAAATGCGTTTTTAAAATATCTCCATGAACACTATTAAAAGATGAATCGATAATGCAGATACTTTTATACTTCGTTTTACAACTACTATCTATAAATTTTAAACAAATATTTTTTATATATACTAATACATTAAAAATATCTTCAGTTGATAACAATGGAAACAACTCTATCACTTTTTTTTCAATTTTATTTTTTATATAAAAAAATATATATGAATCAATAGTTTCTGGAACTTTATATTCAGAATAATTAAAAAACTTTTTTAAAGCACCTTTATTTATTGTATGAATCAAATAGCTTTTATTTTCTTCGCTTAAATTAATTTTTAGATTTTTTTCAATATAATCAAAAAAAATATTAATATTAGAGCTCAATTTTTTACTTTTTAAATATCTTTCATCTATACTTAATATAATCTCTATCAAAACTAAGTAATCTTTATCACTATTTATCTGAATATAATCTATTAAATTTTCATTTTTTAATATTTTTAAATATCTTATAGCATCATCAGATAAATTTTCCATCTCTAAAATTTTCGATTCATATTCAAATTTACCTCTTATTTTATAATATATTAACGCCGCAATAAAAGCATAATACAAATGAATATCAGCTTTTACTGAGAATCTATTAAATACTTTTTTTGAACATTTTTTTATTTTCGATTCTAAATCACAATTTATTAAACCTCTTATATATTCTATACTTTTGGAATTAACAAATGTATAATAAAACAGTGATAAATTATAATTATCTATTTTTTTTATATAAAAATACATTAAGAATTTAATGCTAAAATCCAATATATTTTCATGATCTCCCTTTAAAACAACACCTTTCCAAGGGATACTTTCTAATTCTAAATCAAACTCTTTAAGAATATTTTTTATTTCTTTTATATCTGATAAAATAGTTAATCTATTTAAAAGAAATTCATTTGATATTTGAGATAAATTTATTTTTTGATTAAAGATCAAATTTAACAATATATAATGAATCCTTTCCTTTTTACAAATATCTATTATTTTATCTGAGTTCGAGACTTTTACTTTTAAAAGTTCCTTTTTTTCAGAAGACAGTTTTATTTTATTTTCATTTATCAAAATTTCAAAATTAAAATTCTTTTTAAGAACTATATTTATTCTTGATATTGAGACTTTTATACTTGAAACTGATAAATTCATATTTTTTTCTAATTCTTTTATTGAGACTTCGTTATTTCTAACTAAAAAGTCTAATATTTCAAAATCATAACTTTTTAAACTCATACGACTCCTTTGATTTCAAATCTTTTATATTTATATATGAATCTATTTTTATTTCTAATTATAAAAATATCAAAATTAAAACTATTAAAAAACTAAGAACCCTTTTATTTATAAGGGTTCTTAGTTCTTTTTTATTATATCAAAATATACGCAATACAACTATATATATTTTTTAAATATTTAAAACTTTAAAATATATACATGTAATCTTGTTGTGAGTTTATTCTTAACTTTCTATAACTATATTTTTTCTCCATTAGATTCAATCACATCTTTATACCAGAAATAACTAGCTTTTTTCTTTCTTTCTAAGTTGTTTTTTCTATCTATATATATAAATCCATATTGCTTTTTGTACCCATTTAACCAACTTAATAAATCTATATATGACCATGTACAGTATCCTATTAAGTCTATTCCTTCATTTATAGCATTTCTACAAGCTATTATATGTTCTCTTAAATAATCAATTCTTGGAATATCTTGAACATTTCCTTCTTCATCTATTGGATCAACTGCTCCTAAACCATTTTCACTTATAAGAATTGGAAGATTATACCTTTCTTTTAGTTGCAACATTCCATATCTTAATCCATCTGGATCAATTGCCCAATCCCAATCTGTATATTCTAAATTAGTATTTCTAACATGTTTAAAAAGCCCTGGAACGCCATTTTCTTTTTGACTATTTTTTTCACCTGAATTATTCATACCGTTGTATCCCACATTCTCTTTATTATCAGCTATCATCTGTGTACAATAGTAATTTATTCCTATAAAATCTGAATTTACACTTTTTAATAATTCTAAGTCCCCACTATATATCTCTGGAGCCCCATGAACTTTTTGATTATAATCTAATGCATCTTGTGGATACTCTCCTTTAAAATAAACATCAAACCACCACCATACCGCATGATTATAATATCTTTCTAATGCTGCCTTATCCTCAGGTAAATTTGAAGCACTATAAGCAGGACCATAAGCTATACTTGAACCTATCTTTCCATTTGGTACAATATCTCTAAATAATTTTATGGCTTTTGCATTTGCCAAAGCCGTTATATGTCCCGCATTTAAAGCTCTTTTTTTATCTTTTACTCCTGGAGGATGTAATGCTATTGAATAACCTAAATCTATAAATACATTTGGTTCATTCATAACAATCCAATATTTTACTCTATCTCCATAATTCTCAAAACAAATTTTTGCAAAATTTGCAAAATCATCTATTATCTCTCTTGATTCCCATCCAGCGTATTTATCTTGTAATGCTTGTGGTAAGTCCCAATGATAAAGAGTTACCATTGGTTCTATACCATATTTTAATAACTCATCTATCAAATCACTGTAAAATTTAACTCCTTTTGAATTTATCTTTCCAGATCCTTCTGGTAAAATTCTTGTCCAAGCTATTGAAAATCTGTATGCTTTTAATCCCATTTCAGCCATAGTTTTTACATCTTCTTTATATCTATTGTAATGGTCTGCTGCGATGTCACCATTTGTTCCCTCAAATGTCGTTCCTGGAATTTTTGAATATAAATCCCAAATTGAAGGCCCTTTTCCATCTTGATTCCAAGCTCCTTCCACTTGATACGCTGCTGTTGCACTTCCCCATAAAAATTCTTTTGGAAAACTCATAATTAAATTTCTCCTCCTTTAGTTTCAAAATTGTTATTTAACAACTCTCTTTCATTTTCGCCTTCTTGCTCTTTTTCCTCTTTTAATTTTTCATTATCATATATTTTAATAAATGGATAGTAAATTGCTCCTCCAATAAATACTAATACAATTTGTAATAAAGCTATTGATAAAGAACCATTAGAAGCTATATATCCGTTTATAACTGGCGGTGTTGTCCATGGAATCGAGATTCCAGGAAGTTTTGCTATAAATCCTGTAACTATTAAAAAGTATGCTATTGATCCAGTTACTAATGGTGTCAGTAAAAACGGAATCATTAAATATGGATTCATTATTATTGGTAATCCAAATATGATTGGTTCGTTTATATTAAAAAATGTTGCCCCTATTGATAATTTCCCAATCTCTTTTAATTGTTGACTTTTTGCAACTAATAGTATTATAAGTGCTAATGCAAAGGTTCCTCCAGAACCACCAATTGTTACATATAGGTCAAAGAATGGTCCTCCTAATATATGAGGAATCTCTTCTCCAGCTTGAAAAGCCAATCTATTTTGATCTCCCATTATTCCTAATACTGGACTTAAAACTCCTAAAACTATAACTGTTCCATGTAATCCTGCTAACCAAAACAACTGAATTAATAAAATTATAGTCATTACTCCTAAATATGTTCCAGCTAACTTTGTTAGTGGAGATGTTAAAGCTTGATTTATAACATTATGTAAATGAACAAAATCTGTTGTTTCAACCGCTAGTCTAACTCCCCAACTTAAAAGAAGTATAGCTATTGCAGGAATTAATGCTGTAAATGATCTTGCAACTGCTGGAGGTACATTTTCAGGCATTTTTATAACTATATTTTTTTTTACAATATATGTATATAACTCTACAGACAATAAAGATGATATAATTGCAACGAATAATCCTCCACTTCCTGTTAAAGCCAATGGAATTCCAGATAAAATCTCTTCTTTTCCAGTAATTTTAAAAGGAGTTAGCATCATAAAACACATTAGTGCTAAGGCTACCGATGTAAGTGTATCTATTTTATTTTTTTCAGCTAATCTATAAGAGACTCCAATAACTGCAAATATTGCCATCAAATCGAAAGTTACGTTTACTGGATATAAAAATTTTGTCATCCATGTTTCGCCAAAAATTCCTGTCATAAATTCATAATAACCATTTATTGGTAAAAATGCTAATATCAAAAATATTGATCCCGCTATTGCTAAAGGCATTGTAAGTATAAGTCCATCTCTAACTGATTGTAAATGCTTTTGATTCCCTATTCTTCCAGCTAAGGGCATAAATTTATCTTCTAAAAATTGATTAAATTTTTCTAAATTCATTTTTTAATCCTCCATTCTACTTTTTTGCATTAATTTAAAATTATATAGTGCTCCAATTTTTCCTGAATCATTTAAAAATTTACATCTTTCGATTGTTGGAAACTCTAGATTTTTTAAATCTACAATCTCAGATTTTAATTTTTCTAATTTTTCTTTAACTCTCTCTATAAAATCTTCTCTTACAGATATCTCTCCACCGATCAATACTTTTTCAGGATTTAAAGAAACGATTAGATTGAAGATTGAATAAGCTATATTTGTGTAAAACTCATCTATAGTTTCAATTGCAATCTTATCTCCATTTTCTGCGTACTCAAATATTTTTTTTCCATCTAACTCTTCCCATTTTTGATTAACTTTATTAGCGTAAGATTTTATTAAACCTCCTCTAACACTTCCTCTCATACTAAGAGTTGAATCAGCTATATTTTTTAATCTCTCTGTTATCATAAATCCAAATTCTCCAGCAGAGTATTTAGTTCCTCTTACAATTTTATCATTTATAAAAAGTGCTCCTCCTACTCCTGTCCCAATAGTTAAGCAGATAAAATTTTTATTTTCTTTGGCATTTCCTAACCATTTTTCTGCTAAAGCTACACAATTTACATCATTTTCTATTTCTACTGGAATTTTTATTCTTTTTTCTAGTTCCTCCTTAAAATTATAGTCATAAAGTTCATATAAGGCTCCCCCTGTTATCATATATCCTCTATCTACATCTATAACTCCTGGCATACTAAATGCTAATCCATCTATTTTTTCGCTGTTTTCTTTTACAATATCTTCTATTTTATTTAAAAATTCTTCTCTATTAGTTATTGTTGTATATTTATCACTTTTTAAAATATTTCCATTAGTATCTATTAGTGAGTATTTTATATTAGTCCCACCAACATCAAAACTTAAGTATCTCATATTTCTCCTTTTCGAAAACGGTTTCGGTTATCTATAAAAAAAGAGATTAAGTATCTCTTTTTTCAAGTGTAATCTCACTTTCGTAAATAAACTCTTCCAAATCTTCATTATTTATCATTTTTTCTATAACTTCAATTGCTTTTTGTGACATTTTTTTTGAATTATAACCTATTGTTGTCAGCTTTGGTCTGTATAAACTTGATATTAAAGTATTATCAAAACCTACAATAGATATATTTTTATCTTCTATTCTCTCTTCATAAATAGCTTCTAAACATCCTAGTGCCATTTCATCATTCGCACAAAATATTCCTTCTGGAATATTCCCTTTTTTTATTTCATCTTTAAGCAATTTTTTTCCTAATTGAAATTGAAAGTTTCCTGGTAAAATTTTATAGATTATTCCATGACCATCTATCTCATCTAAAAATCCATCTTTTCTTTCTACTCCTGCTAGTTTATCCTGAGTTCCTTCTAAGTGAAAAACTTTCTTTATTCCTTTTTGAAGTAAATATCTAGCAGCAAGCCTTCCCCCTTCATAATTATTTGAATTTATTAAAAATACATTCTTATAATTAATTGTATTCTTATAATCAAAAACTACTAAATTATATCCTTGTTCTGCCATTTTTTCTAACTCTGGTTCATCTAACTTTACTCCAATAACAATTGCTCCTTGTATCATTCCATTATCTATAAACGATTTAATTTTCATTTTTGATTCAGAATTTTTTACAATGGATAAAAGTATTTTTATATTTTTTTCCTCTGCTGCCTCTGTTACTAAAGCTACCAGCTCTTTAAAATAAGATGATCCATACATTCCTGTTTCTTCAAAAATAAAAACACCAACGATAGTATCTTTTTTTCCAGCTAAATTTCTAGCTTGTATATTTGGTTGAAAATCATATTTTTGAATAATTTTCAATATTTTTTCCTTTGTTTTCAAAGAAACATCTGGATAATTATTAATTACTTTTGAAACTGTTGCTTTTGAATATCCAGATATTCTTGCTATATCATCAATTTTTATATAAATTCCCCCTTATTTTTCTTTTCTACTAATTGATGATATTATTTTTTTAAAATTATGTCAACCCTTTACCACCAAGCTGACATTTGAAAACCTGCAATTAAATCATTTCTCTTATTTTTCTCTGTTGAATTTGAATAGTCAACTTTTCTATGTTCGTTTATGTATGTCACATAAGCTCTTATTGTTGTTTCAGCATACCCTATGCTATATCTTAACTGTGGTCCTACTGAAACTTTATAAATTAATATATCATTTTCTATATCGTTATACGTTTTATAATTTATATTTCCAATTCCAGCTTCTAACCATAAATCTACAAAATTATTTAACGTATATATTGGTCTTAATGTTAAACCTATCTCTCTTTGAGTATCTGCAAATCCTGTTTTCCACTCATCTTTTGTATTTGGATTAATTTGATACTCTCTTGCATCCATTTTTTCTGTGTAAGCAGCTCTCAAAGCTGATAAAAGTGTTACTTTCTCTGCAATATTATATCCTCCACCTAATCCTAACTGATATGCTTGAGATGATTTATGAGCTAACATATTTCCAACAGTATTTAATCTTCCTAAACCACTTCCAGCTAATACTCCATTTGAATATTGTAAATAATGCTGTCCCCATCCTTTCAATCCAAAAAAGTTTTTGGGTTTATAATATACTCCTGTATATACTCCATCAGCTGCTGCATCTCTCTTATATACTTCAGTTTCATTTACACCAAAATATTTCATACCATCATGATCTGGAGAGTTTGCATACATTACTTCTAAACTTATATCATTTTGTGTATACATACCTTTAAAAGCTCTTATAGTTCCTGAAGTTTTAACTTGGCCTAAATCATATATAGGAGTAAGTGTTTCTGTATAATATTGATTTATTTTATCTTCAAAATCTGCTGATATATATGCTAAATTTAAATATCCATCACTTAGTTTAATTTTATCAATACCTACTCCTGTTCCATCTATATCTTGAAAATAATAATCTAGTATATCCACAATCTCATTATTCCATCCAGTTTTTCCTGCTGTTATAACAGACTCTTTAAAGATTCCTGTAAAAATAGATAAATCTCCCATTTGTAAAGTTAAATCAGCTAAATTTATTTTTTGATTTGCTTCCTCTCCAACTGTTTGATTATAAAAATTATTCCAGTTTTCAAGTTCTATTTTTACTTTAGACCATGCTCCGTTATCCATAGTAAATTTTCTTGATAAACTCCAGATTACATATGTATCGTATTCATTTCCCCATCTACCTATTAAATTTTTAGAAGAATCCCATACTCTTCTATTAGAATCTCTTAAATTACCATCAGTTCCTGTTCTAAAGTAACCATGAAACTCTAATTTATCAAAATAATCTTTTTTTTCCAAAACTTTAATGTCTTCATCTTGTTTTTTTATTATCGCCTCTAACTTTTCAACTCTTTTTTCTATAGTATCTTGAGCTATTACCTGAGTTACCATTTGAGATAAAATACATCCTAAAACTAATAATCTATTTAATTTCATTATATCCCCCTATTTAATTATTATCTATTCCTAAATCATAAACTCTAACATAATCTACTATCATCTCTTGTGGAAAACTGCTTTCATCTACTCCTTGTTGTCCTCCCCACGCT
>NZ_CAMQXC010000100.1 GCF_947038635.1 uncultured Cetobacterium sp.
GCTTTGTATAAAAAATTAGATAAAAAAAATGAAATATATAAATACTTAGATATAGTAGCTATTGGAACAATAGCTGACATAGTTCCATTGAAGGGAGAAAATAGACTTTTAGTTAAAAGAGGACTAGAGCTTCTAAAAAGTAGTAAGTGGCAAGGGTTAAACATGCTTATGAAGAGATTGTTTGAAAACCCTATGGAGAAAAAATTTGATACATATGATGTTGGGTTTATAATAGCTCCTATTTTTAATGCTGCTGGAAGATTAGAAGATGCTAAAATGGCAGTAGAACTTTTTGTCAGTGATTGTCATATAACATGTGACAAATTAATATATGAATTAATTAATAAAAATAGTGAAAGAAAAGAGATTCAAGAAGAAATTTTAAAAAAAGCTATAGATAAAATTGAAAATGAAAAATTAGATGAAAATAGTGTAATTGTTGTTGCAGAGAAAAAATTTCATCATGGGGTTATAGGAATAGTAGCTTCAAAAATTTTAGATAGATATTACAAACCTACAATCATTATGGAAATAAAGCCGTTAGAAGGGATAGCAACAGCTTCATGTAGAAGTACAGAAGCTTTTAATATGATAGAAGCTTTAAATTCAATGAGAGAGATATTTATCAAATATGGTGGGCATGCAGGAGCGGCTGGATTTTCTATTGCTATTGAAAATATAGAGGAATTTTCAAAGAAAATAAATGAATATGCTATTGAAAACTTAAATAGTGAGGATACAAAAAAACCTATAAAAATAGATTGTGAACTTTCAATGATAAAAATATCTTTTGATTTAATGGATAAGTTATCTTTATTAGAGCCATATGGTTTTGGAAATGCTTCACCAATGTTTGCTATTAAAAATTGTAAGTACACAAACTTTAGAGCTATTGGTAAAGAAAAGAATCATTTAATGATGGATTTAATAAAAAATGGGGTAGAAATGAAAAATTGTGTGTGGTTTAATAGTGAAGATATGCTTGAAACAATACTTAATAATGAAGAGATTGATGTAGCTTTTAAACTTAAAATGGAGACGTATAAAGATAAATACCAATACAAAATTTTTATAGAAGATATAAAACCATCTAAAAAAATTATGAATGATATCAAAGATTTAGAAAGTTTATATAATTTAAAGTTTCCTATAAAATCTATTTTTTATACAAGAAGAGATTTAGAGAATGAAAAGTTAAACATTAGTTTTATCAATGAAGAAGTTTCTATTAATATTGGAAGAAATAGTATTGGATTTTTAGATAACCAAACAAAATTAGTTTTAAAAAAATTGAATGATTATTACGGATATAAATTTAACATTAAGATTGATAAAATAATAAGAAAAGATGAAAATTATAATGTTCACATTTGGATAGATAAAGATGATGAGTTTAAAACTTTATCTTTTGAAACTGGAAAAATATTTAAAGAGATAAAAGAGTTTTTAATAGGAGATTTAGAATATAATTCATTACAAAAAAAAGTTTTAAAAACAATATTTAAAGATAAGAAAAATGTAGTTGTTAGTTGTAAATCGGGAAGAGGAATGAACACGGTTGTAAAAACAATAGAGATATATTATAAAATGCTTGGAAAAAAAGTAGGGATTGTAAAAGAGGGCGAGATGAAAGAAGAGGGTTATGATTTTTATATCTATATGGGAAATGAAATTTTAGAAGCGAGCAATTATAATTTGTTTATAACGAATAATAAGATTTATTGTAATACTTCTGAATATATAGAAGATGATTATAAAATTCCTTCGAATGTAGAAGTAGTTGGGGTAGATGAATTAGAATATCATGAAAATATCTTTAGTATAATGCTTCCATTAAAAGATAAAAAAAGAATAATTGATAGTATAAAAAAAGGAGAAAAAACTTTTGCTTCTGAAGATATAAAAATTATTTTATAAAAAGAAATTATTAAAGTAGGAAAGTTCATAAAAAAATAGAAAAAACAGGAAGAGAATAATTTTCCTGTTTTTGTTTGTTAAAAAATAAAAAATAAATCTTAAAAATTTATTTGGATAAAAGGAGGGTAAACTTTATGAAGAAAATAGTTTACGGTGATGGAAGTAAAGTTGTGTTATTTAAAGAGGGGATAAAAGAGGGAACAGAGATTGGAAATAGAATTGAAGAATTAGTAGATGAGATAAAAAGAAGATGTATGGGTGTTTATACTTCAGATTCATATGAGGATCTAGAAGATGTAGTGACATACGATAAGGGCATAGATTGCTTATTATTATCTTGGCCAAATAATAGAGAGGAAAAAGAAGCGGTAGATGTTATAAATAAGTTACATGAAAGTCAAGAAGGTGTACCTGTATTTTTATTAACGCATAAAGCTGATGCTTTAGAAAATCTAAGTAGAGAAGTTTATGAGCATGTAGAAGAGATAATTTGGATTTTACAAGAAGAGATAGGATTCTTAGGAGAGAGAATTCAAAGGGCAGTAGAGAGGTATAATGATAATTTATTACCTCCGTTGACAAAAGCTGTATTTAATTATAATAAAGTAGCTGAATATTCCTGGGCTGCTCCTGGGCACCAAGGAGGAGTTGGATTTACAAAAACAGCTTTAGGAAGAAGATTTTTTGATTTTTATGACGAAAATTTATTTAGATCAGATACAGGAATAGAAAGAACATCTATTGGATCACTGTTAGATCATACAGGAGCGTTTTTAGAGGGTGAGAAATTAGCAGCTAAAGTATTTGGAGCTGATAGATCATATAATGTACTTGTAGGAACTTCAGGCTCTAATAGAACAATAATGCAGGGAGTTCTAACGGATGAAGATATAGCTTTAGTGGATAGAAATTGTCATAAATCTATTGAGCAAGGATTAATAATAACAGGAGCAAAACCAGTTTATATGAAACCAACAAGAAATAGATATGGAATAATTGGACCAATATTACCAAGTGAAATGACAAAAGATGAAGTGGTTAAAAAAATAAATGAAAGTCCGTTAATCCCTGAAAAGATGAGGTTACAAAATCCAATATATTCAGTTGTAACAAACTGTACTTATGATGGAGTTTGTTATAACGCAATGAAAGTAGAGGATTTGTTTCAACCATATATAGAGAGAATACATTTTGATGAAGCTTGGTATGGATATGCTAGGTTTAATGAAATGTATAAAAATCACTATGCAATGAGAGGAGAAGCTAAAGATTATAAAGGTAATGCAACAGTATTTGCAACACACTCAACGCATAAATTATTGAATGCTTTATCTCAAGCCTCGTATGTACATATGAGAAAAGGAAAAAATCCAATAATAGAGGAACGTTTTAATCAGGCTTATATGATGCATGCTACAACTTCACCTCTTTATGCAATTGCAGTATCAAATGAAGTTGGGGCAGCAATGATGCAAGGTAAAACAGGTAAAGTTTTAACAGATGAGGTGTTGAAAGAAGCTATTGATTTTAGAAAAATGGTGGCAAAATATCATAAAGAATATAGGCAAGAAGGTGAGTGGTTCTTTAAACCTTGGAATGCTGAAACAGTAAAAGATCCAAAAACAGGAAAAGTTTATAATTTTGAAGATGCTCCAACAGAGTTATTAATGACAGAACAATCTTGTTGGAGAATGAATCCGAAAGATACATGGCATGGATTCCAAGAGTTACCTGAGGATTGGGCAATGTTAGATCCTATAAAAGTAAGTATTTTAGCTCCTGGAATGAATGAAGATGGAGAGTTAGCAGAGAAGGGTGTTCCAGCTCAATTGATTTCATATTATTTTTCAAAATACGGCGTAGTTCCAACAAGAACAACTGATTTCCAAATAATGTTCTTGTTCTCGATGGGAATAAGTAAAGGCAAATGGGGGACATTATTAGACTTATTAGTTTCATTTAAAAGAGAATATGATAATAATACTCCATTAAGAAAGATATTCCCAGAATTGGTTGAAGGAAGAGAAGAGAGATACGGAGATTTAGGAATGAAAGATTTAGGAGGTGAAATCTTCCAATATCTAAAAGAGCATAATTTAGGAAAATACTTAAATGAAGCTTATTCAGGATTACCAGAGCAAGTTATGAGTCCTAGAGAAGCGTATAATAAAATAGTTAAAAATGAAGTAGAACTTGTTCCAGCCAAAGAGCTTGAAGGAAGAGTAGCAGCAAATGCTGTAATACCATATCCACCTGGAATTCCAATGCTAATGTCAGGAGAAAGTTTTGGTGCAGCGAATAGTGCTCAAATATCTTATTTAAGAGCTCTAGCTACATGGGATAAACAATTCCCAGGATTTGAACATGAAACAGAGGGAACAGCGGTAATAGGTGGAGAATATAATGTTCTTTGTGTAAAGAAATAAAAAAATGGCGGTGAGACCATGTATAAAGAATTAACTACAAAAATAAGAAAGTCTTTAAGAGAACAGTGGTTTTATCATATAATAGTTGGTATGATATTTCTAGGTTATGTTGCTATAGTAGTAATTGGAAATGGAATATTTTTAGATGATGTAGTAAAAGTTTTAGGATTTTTATTTCTTTTAACAGGAATAGGAAATTTGATTTATTCTTTTTCTGGAATAGGAGAAAAAGAGTTCCATTGGGGTGAAATATTCTTTTGGGGAATACTTGAATCTTTTTCTGGATTTTTACTTCTTTCAAATAAACTTTTAATAGCAGAAAGAAATTTGATAGAAGAGGTTAGTTTAGCAATAGAAAAAGTTACTGCTACAAAAGTGGAGCTTCAAGGTTATATAGTAATATTTTATATAGGAACATTTTTAACCTTTAGAGGCATAAGTCATATTGTAACTAAAATTTATGAACCGGAAGGAATAACTCATAATAAAACTTTAGTAGTGATAAAAAGAGTTTTGATTTTAGATGGTTTTGTAGACTTTATATTTGGAATCGCAGTGACATTAAGTATGTATCTAGCTCAAGGAATATTCTATTATATTCTATTAATATATATATTAATAACATCAATATTAACAATTACATTTGGTTTAGCATCGAAATATTCTTTAAAAATTGAAAAATTAGAAGAAAAAGAGGTAGAAGAAATAAAGAATTAAATAAAACCATGAGATGAAGTACTAAGAATTTCATCTCATGGTTTTTTGTTAAAACTATTTATTTTTTGAATTAAAATCATCTAACTTCTTATAAAGCATTACAGCAGCGCTGTTTAAAAGCTTATCTTTAATGAAGTCATTTGTAGGATTCTCAAAATAATCTGTTGCAATGAGTGTAGCTAAACCATGTCCAAATAACCAACAATCTAGAAAAAGGTCGTGTTTAAACTCAGTTGGTAAATTTTCAAATCTCTCATCTTTTTCCATCTCTACTTTTATAAGATCTCTGAATTTTTTTAAAAGATTACCGTATGAATTATCTCTAAGAAATATTGACTTAAATAGTTGTTTCTCTTCTCTCGCAAATGCACAAAGTCCGATACCACTATTAAGAAAGACCATGTCAGTTTCTGGTCTAATAACATACTCTAAGAAAATTTTCTTAGCTCTTTCTATAAGTTCTGTTTTTAACTCATCCATAGAAGAGTAGCAGCTATAGATTGGAGCTGGAGAACAATTTAAAGCTTTGGCCAAATTTCTTGCGGTAATGTCATCTAAACCGTGTTTTTCAAACATCTCAAAAGCTTTTTCATGTATTTGTTCTCTTTTAAAAATTGCTTTTTTGGGCATTAATTCCTCCTAAATTTTACAAGTTAAAACTTTTTTACAAAGTTGATACCTATACTAGATATCTCTTTTTCATATTTTATATCATTAACTGTTCTTGAATCATAAATATAATGATTAAAAGCAACAGTCCATTCTACAGTTTCGTTAGGTCTATATTTAACTCCTGTTCCTAACATTGTAGAGTTTAAAGCGTATTCAGTAGCTGCGAAACTCTTATCAGGAGCTCCTGTATCAGCGTAGTTAAATCCAACAAGCCAAGCGATTTGTGGAGTAAACCAGTACTCAGATCCAACAGATATCTCCCATCCGTTTTTATAATCTACATTAGTTTTTCCTATTCTATCCATAGTAGCTGATTCGTTGAAGTAATAGTTTCCACCAACAAAAGTAGTCCATTGCTCTGTAACTTTATACGACGCTCCTAGAGCAGCTAAAGCAGGTAAATCTCTTCTAAGTTTTTCTCCATCTTTATAAACAGGATATAGTCCTAAAAGCGCATCTGATACACCTATACCAAGAGCTCCTTTTGTAGAATCTGAAATATCAGATTTAGTTTTAAACCTTAATTTTACTTTAGTATCGTATCTAAATCCAATGTTTAATTTGTCGTTTGGTGCATAGTTTAGACCGAATTGTCCACCAAATCCATAAGCTTCTCTTTCAGAATCAATTGATGCGTCGCCTTTATTTAAAGCGTTTTTACCAAGGTCAGCAAGATTTCCAGTTAAAAGAATTAAAGGAATGGATGTTTTTAAAGTAGTATCTGCTTTTAAAGTTCTTTTACCATATACACCTCTAACAGCTAATGAAGCTGACCATTTATCAGTTAAGTTAAAAGCCTTTCCTAAAGTAGTTTGAGCATACACATTAGAACCTTTAACATTTGTTCCAGTTAGTAAATCATTAAAATTTATTTTTCCAGGAATAACATCAGGTAAAGGAATACTATCTTTATATTCTAACTCAGCTCCACCTCCAACTCCTCCCATTGTCCAGAAGTAAGCTCCATCATCTGTCTTCTTATAAAGAGCAAAGTTTGGTATAGGTGAAGAAAGGTTAGTTGAAAAATCTCTTCCTCCTTGACTCATATTTTGATCACCAAAGGCATATTGGATTCCACCAACAACATAAGTTCCGTTTTCTAATCTCATTAAACCAGCTGGGTTGAAATAAACTGTAGATCCTACATTTATAGCACCTTGTTGTGCGGGGTTTCCACCGTATTCAGCTGAATAGTTTTGAATATGATCTATAGATGCTCCCATAGTAGAAACACTTAAACTAGCTATTAGAGCTAGTAACGATAATTTAAATCTGTTCATTAATATAATCCTCCCTAGTATTTTAACAATTACTAGTGTAATATAACACATGTTTTTAAAAATTACAAGTGTTTTTTATGTAGTGTATATAGATGAAATCTTTGAATTCTCTAGTACTAACTATATGAAAACTAGAAGTATTTATTTTAGGGAAAGAGGTATCTCCTAAAAACTTACCTTTTATATAGGAGAAATGAAATTCATTAATTAGTGGCAAAAAATATTCATAGATAGTTTTACCGCCAATAATAAAAATTTTTTTATTAGTAATTTTTTGTAAAGATAACGCTTCTTTTAAAGCGTTATCTGGGCAGTTGAATATTTGAATATCTTTGTGAAAAAAATTCTTATCCTTAGTTAAAACAAAATTGATTCTGTTAGGAAGAGGTTTTCCGATTGATTGAAAAGTTTTTCTTCCCATAATCACAATACTATCACTAGTAATCTCTTTAAAAAGATTTAAATCTTCAGGGATATCCCAAGGCATATAATTGTTATTACCAATTAAATTATTTTCATCCATTGCTACGATGAGTGAAAGCATGCTTACTCACCTAAATCAAAATTATTTTGTCTTAGTGCTTCATAAAGAACTATAGCAGCAGAGTTTGATAGATTAAGAGATCTTCCCATTTTAATCATTGGAATAGTTATACAAGTTTCTTTATTAGCTTCTCTAATTTCTGCAGGAATTCCTCTAGACTCAGGACCAAAAACAATAAAATCATTTGGATTATATTTCACATCTGAATATTTTTGTGTAGTTTTAGTAGTGGCAAAATAAAAGTTAGATTCAGGATAAGCTGCTCTTAATTCTTCATAATTTTCCCATACTTTTAAATCGATTAACTCCCAGTAATCAAGACCAGATCTTTTTATTTGTTTTTCATCTAAAGAAAATCCTAAAGGTTTAATTAGGTGTAGAGTTGTATTTGTAAGAACACAACTTCTTCCAATATTACCTGTATTGTAAGGAATTTCAGGTTCCATTAGTACTATATTCATAAAATCCTCCTAAAAAAATAATATATATTAAAAATATATGTAATTTTATCATAAAATAATTATAAAACAAAATAAAAAAAGTTGTTGACTTAGTTTAAAAGTTATGGTACTATAATTTTTGTCAGCGGGAAATACCGCAGACGAACGAAAACTAAAGGACATTAACAACCGAATAGAGAAAATAGTCAGAAG
>NZ_CAMQXC010000101.1 GCF_947038635.1 uncultured Cetobacterium sp.
CTCTATTTCAGGAGCTCTCTCTTTTAAAAGAATAGCACAAGCATCTCCTATTTTAGCTTGTCTTTCAGCATCGTTATCATACATTTTAATCTGTCTAATTGGGAATTTTTTAAGATTGTCCAACAGCATTAAAATTATTCCAGGGGTAAATGTACTTCCTCCACCAGCAATTAAAATTGAAAACTTTTTCATAATAAATCCTCCTATGCGTTAATTAAATTTTTTTCTGAATCTATATTTTCTAAATCTTTATTCATTAAATCTTCAAAGCAGTCTCTAACTTGTGGAACTGATAGTCCGACAATAATTTGAAGAGCATTACCTTTTCGAACAATACCATGTGCTCCAGCTCCTTTAAATACTGAATCACTTTTAACTAAAGTTTCATCAAAAACAGTAACTCTAAGACGAGTAGCACAGTTATTAACAGTTTCAATATTTTGGGCTCCTCCTAAACCTTGTAAGAAAGCGTAAGCTTGATCAAAATAGGCATTTTCAACAACAACATTTCCATTTTTAGCATCTTTTTTATTTTTAAAATCCTCTTTAGTATAAAGTTTTACCTCTTCATCTTCATCCTCTCTACCAGGAGTTTTTAATTTGAATTTTTCAATACAGTATTTAAAAACAAAGTAGTATATTGGTATGAAAGCCATTCCTACACCGATTTGTGCAATCATAACACTAGTGTGATTTTTAAAAAGTGGTATCCAGTTAATAGCTGCTATCTCTATAAGTCCAGATCCCATATTTCCAACAACTCCAAAAGCATACATAACAGCAGCCATAGTAGCAGCTAGAACAGCGTGTATAGCAAATAGAAATGGTGCAATAAATAGGAATGTAAATTCTAAAGGTTCAGTAATTCCAACTAAAACTGCTGTAAGAGCAGCAGGTATTAAAAGTCCAGAAACAATTTTTTTCTTTTCAGGTCGAGCAGTTTTATATATAGCTAATGCTATACCAATTGCTCCAAATATTTTACTATTACCATGTAGTGCAAATCCTCCTTGTGGGAAAAGCTCTTTTAAAGGTAGAGTAGAGTTAGCAAAATTAGAGAGATTTTGAGCCCAGAAAACTTGGATTCCACTGTCTACAACTGCAGGTCCAAAGATGAAAGGACCATAAACAAAGTGATGAAGACCAGTAGGAATAAGAATTCTTTCAAGCAAAGTATATAACCAAACTCCAAAAGTTCCAGAAGAAATCATTAATGTTTGTAAAGATGAGATACCCATCTGTACTTTAGGCCATACCAAACATGTTACATATGCAGCTGGAATCATAGCAATAAAAGCGATCATTCCAACAAGAGCACTTCCTTGAAATATTCCTAAAAAGTCAGGAAGTTTTGTATCAAAGAATCTGTTATGTATATATATAGTAAGTCCTGATATTGCAATTGCTCCAACAATACTTGTATCTAAAGTTTTAATTCCAGCAATTGTAGTTAATCCACTAACTCCTCCAATGTTTTGAGTGAAATCAACTCCAAAACTTGGCCCCCAAAAAGTTAAAATGGCATTAATAAAATAGTTGAAAGTTAGATATGTAACTAATACAGATAAACATGCACGGGGATGAGCTTTTTTAGCTAATCCAATTGGAAGTCCAACTGCAAATATAAGTGGAAGTTGTCTAAATACTGTCCATCCTCCCTCTTCGATAATATAAACAAGTTTGTAAAATAATCCATCTGGATTCGCCAAGGAACCTACGAAATCTGGATTTTTTAAAATAATTGTAAGAGCTACTGTTAGTCCTGCAAAAGGAAAAAGTAGTACTGGTGCAAAAAGTGCTCCACCAAGTCTTTGAAAGAATTTTAACATCTTGTTACCTCCCAATTTTTTTCTAGGATCCTTTGTTAATCGAAGTATACAACAGAAAAAGTTCTAAATCAATACTTTGAATCTTAAAAACACACATTACTACGAACGTAACATGTTACGTTCAGAGAGAAAAAATAGAAAATGTTTTGTAAATATAAAGAATTTAGATATAATGTAGAAAAATAGGAAGTAAGGGAGAGGGAAAAACTGTGAAGATAACAATAAAAGAGATTGCAGAGGATGCAGGAGTTTCTGTGTCTACAGTTTCAAGAGTAATATCTAATAATCCCAAGATAAGTGAAGCTACAAAATTAAAGGTAAGAGAGGTTATTGAAAGATTAAATTATAAACCAAATATAATGGCAAGAGGATTGGTCAAAAGAAAAACAGGAATTTTAGGTGTTATAATGCCAAAAGAAACAACAACTCTTTTTACAAGTCCATTTTTTATAGAGGTTATGCAGGGGATTAGCTTAAAGGGGAAGGAAAGAGATTATTATATCATGTATGACTTTTGTAAGAACGAGAAAGAGGAGTATGAAGGAACAAAAAAGCTAGCTGAAAGCGGATTAGTTGATGGAATTTGTCTTATGTCAACGCGTAAAAATGATAAAAGCATTCAATATTTAAAAGAGACAAATTTTCCTTTTGTTATAATAGGTGAACCTGAGGAAAAAGATGGTGTTTTATGGGTAGATAATAATAATTTAAAAGCAACATATGATATGGTAAAAAAAATTATTTATAAAAACTCTGAAAAAATAATTTTTGTAGGTGGAGATAAAAATTTAACAGTTACAATAAACAGAGTTACTGGATTTGAAAAAGCATGTAAAGAGTTAAAGTTAGATTATTCCATGTATCTAGGGAAAGATTTTTCTAGAGGAGAGGGGTATAGACTAGCAGAAAAAATATTTTCAGAACAAAAATGTGAGAATTTTATAATTTCAGATGATAATCTATTAAAAGGGTTTTTAGAATATTTAGAAAAAAATGGCATAGAAAATGTAAATATAGGAAGTTTTAATAAAGCTAATATAAAAGAGAGTTGGAAAAATAAGATTTTTTTATTAGATATAAAACCTGAAAAATTAGGGATGGAAGCAGTAAATCTTTTAGTAAATTGTATTCAAGATAAATTAGAAAGTTGCAGTAAAATAGTAGATATAGAACTAAAATAAAAGTTGTAAAAAAGGTTGTAGTATTTTTTTTACAACTTTTTTGTATTATATATAGACAAATTTAGAATTAAATGTTACAATACACAAAAAAGAGCAAACGTTTGCACAAATTGCAAAAAAAGTTTGTAATTCTAAAGATATATTAAGGAGAGATTAAAATGTGGTGGAAAGAGTTAGTTGGATATCAGGTTTATCCAAGGAGTTTCAAAGATTCCAATGGAGATGGAATAGGGGACTTAAAAGGAATAATAGAAAAATTAGATTATTTAAAAGATTTAGGGATAGATCTTATTTGGGTTTCACCATTTTTTAAAAGTCCAAATGATGATAATGGTTATGATATAAGTGACTATAGAGATATATTAGAAGAGTTTGGAACTATGGAAGATTTTGACAATCTTTTATTAGAAACTCACAAAAGAGGTATGAAATTAATAATAGATCTTGTAATAAATCACACAAGTGATGAGCATCCATGGTTTATTGAAGCAAGAGAGTCAAAAGATAGTCCTAAGAGAGATTGGTATATTTGGAGAGAGGGAAAAGATAACGAAGAACCAAATAACTGGGAAAGTATTTTCAAAGGATCAGCTTGGGAAAAGTGTGAAAAAACAGATGAATACTACTTACATCTTTTTTCTAAAAAACAACCTGATTTAAATTGGGAAAATGAAGAGATGAGAAAAGAGATTTATAATATGATGAACTGGTGGTTAGATAAAGGAATTGATGGGTTTAGAGTTGATGCTATAAGCCATATCAAAAAAGTTGATGGATTCCCTGACATGCCAAATCCTGATGGGAAAAAATATGTAGATTCTTTTGATATGCACATGAATATAGATGGAATTCAAAAGTATTTAAAAGAATTAAAAGAAGAAACTTTTGCAAAATATGATATAGTAACTGTTGGAGAAGCTAATGGGGTAGATGCTGAAAACTCTGATGAATGGGTTGGTAGCGAAAATGGAAAATTTAATATGATATTTCAATTTGAACATCTAAAGTTATGGGATTATGAAGGAGATACAGAGTTTTGTCCAAAAGCTTATAAAGATGTTTTAAATAAATGGCAAGTAGCTTTAGAGAACAAAGGATGGAATGCTCTTTTTATTGAAAATCATGATATTCCAAGAAGTACATCAACATGGGGAAATGATGGAGAGTACTGGTTAGAATCAGCAAAATCTTTTGCAACAACATATTTTTTACAAAAAGGAACTCCATTCATCTATCAAGGACAAGAGATTGGAATGACAAATACAGTTTTTAATTCTCTTTCAGAGTTTCAAGATGTAAAAAGTGTGAATGAGGGAAAAGAAAAATTAGAAGCTGGAATGTGTGAAAAAACAGTTTTAGAAATTTTATCAAATACATCTAGAGATAATGCTAGAACTCCTATGCAGTGGGATGATAGTTTAAATGCTGGATTTACAACAGGGAAACCGTGGTTAAAAGTAAATAGTAATTATAAAAATATAAATGTTCAAAGTCAAATAAAAGATGAAAACTCAATATATAATCACTATAAAAAATTGATATCATTAAAGAAAAATAGTAAAACTTTAACTCATGGAGAATTTAAATTAGTTTTTGAAGATGATAAACATGTATTTGCTTATTTAAGAGAACTAGATAATGAAAGATACCTTATATTATCAAACCTAAGTGAAAATGAAAAAAAATTAAACCTATCAGAATTTAATATAAAAAATGAGGATATAGTGCTATCAAATTATAAAATTATAGAAAAAGATTTAAAAGAGTTTATAGTTAGACCGTTTGAAAGTGTAGTATATAAAATTTAATATATATAGGGGAGACGTTAAAATGAAAAAGAAAAGTTTAATATCATTTGATTTTTGGCAAAAATTAGGAAAAGCTTTAATTGTTGTAATAGCAGTAATGCCTGCAGCAGGACTTATGGTTTCTATTGGTAAACTTCTTGGAACAAGTGGATTATCTATGATTGGAAGAATTATAGAGGATATGGGATGGGGAGTAATTGTAAATCTAAATATACTTTTTGCAGCGGCAATTGGTGGTTCGTGGGCAAAAGAAAAAGCTGGTGGAGCTTTTGCAGGAGTGATAGCTTTTATACTAACAAATAGAATAACGGGGGCTATATTTGGAATAAATGGAGGGATGTTAAATAATCCAGAAGCGGTTATTACATCGTTAACAGGACAAGAACTATTAGTAAAAAATTATTTTACAATGGTTATGGGAGCTCCAGCTTTAAATATGGGAGTTTTCGTGGGAATACTTTCAGGATTTTTAGGAGCGGTACTATTTAATAAGTATCAAACCTTTGATAAACTACCAAAATCTTTAGCATTTTTTAATGGAAAAAGATTTGTACCATTTGTAGTAATATTTGGATCATTTGTTATGGCTACTGTTTTATCTTTAATCTGGCCTTTTGTTCAGTGGGGACTGAATAGCTTTGGTGAGTGGATTGCAACTTCTAGAAATACAGCACCAGTAATAGCACCATTTATATACGGAGCTTTAGAGAGATTGTTATTACCATTTGGATTACATCATATGTTGACAATTCCTATGAATTATACAGAACTAGGTGGAACATATCAAGTTTTAACAGGAACTGCAGTGGGAAGTACAATTGCTGGTCAAGATCCAATCTGGTTAGCTTGGATAACTGATTTAAATAACTTGAAAGCAGCAGGAGATATAACAGGATATAAAAATCTTTTAGATACAGTTGTTCCAGCTAGATTTAAAGCTGGTCAAGTGGTATTATCGACAGCTTCACTTTTAGGAATTGGATTAGCTATGTTAAATAATGTTGATAGCGATAAAAAAACACAATATAAAACAATATTTATATCTTCAATGCTAGCTGTATTTTTAACAGGAGTAACAGAACCAATTGAATTTATGTTTATGTTTGTGGCACCAGTTTTATATGTAGCTTACGCAATTTTAACAGGACTTGCTTTTGCTCTAGTAGATATAATCTCTTTAAGAGTTCATTCTTTTGGATTCTTAGAACTACTTTCTCGTATACCTTTAATGATGAAAGCAGGATTATATAAAGATTTAATAAACTTTGTAATAGTAAGTGGAGGATTTTTCTTTGCAAACTACTGGTTATTCAATGTAATTATCAAAAAATATGATTTACCAACTCCTGGAAGAAGAGGAAATTATATTGATGAAGAGGAAGATAGTAGTGATGAAAAAGTAAAAACAACAGGTAATCAAGAGGAGATTCCAGTTAGAATAATAGAGCTTCTTGGTGGAAGTGAAAATATAGTTGATGTAGATGCATGTATGACAAGACTTAGAGTTACTGTAAAAGATGCAGATGTAGTAGGGGATAAAAATATGTGGAAAAAAACAGGTTCTATAGGATTAATAATAAAAGATTGTGGAGTTCAGGCCATATATGGACCAAAAGCAGATATACTAAAATGTAAAATAATTGATATATTAGGGAGATAAATTTTAAATGAAACTATTAACACTAAACTGTCACTCTTGGCAAGAGAAAAATCAACTAGAAAAAATGAGATATCTAGCTAAGGTAATATTTGAAGAGAATTATGAGGTAGTTGCTTTGCAAGAGGTAAATCAATTGATAGAAGACAAGATTTTATATGATGATATAAGAGAGGGAAACTTTGTAGATATTTTGTGTAAGGAGCTAAAAAAATTAGGGGTTGAGTATAGCTACCGTTGGGATTATCATCATGTAGGATACGATGTTTTTCATGAAGGAACTGGAATTCTTTTTAAAGGGGAGTTAAAAGAAAGTTTAGGGGAGTTTATAGGAAAAACTAAAGATACAAATTTTTGGAAAACAAGAAAATTTACAATGATATCTAAATTAGTTGGAGATATTGTAATAGATTTTTATAGCTGTCATATGGGATGGTGGAAAGATAGTGAAAATCCTTTTGAAGAACAATTAGATGAATTAATAGATTTTGCCAATAAAAGAGGAAACATATATTTTCTAATGGGAGATTTTAATAATGATGCAAATATTAGAGGAGAGGGATATGACTATTTATTAACAAAAGGAGTTAAAGATACATATTTAGAAGCCATTAAAAAAGATGATGGAATAACTGTCCCAGGTGTTATTGCTGGTTGGGAGGGGAAATGCAGTAATCCTAAAAGGATAGATTTTATTTTTACAAATAGTGAGAGTATAATAAAATCTAGTGAGGTTATTTTTAATGGAAAGAATAAAGAGATTATATCAGATCACTTTGGGGTAACTATAGAGATATAAAAATAAAAGGATTGAGCTAAAGAGTAGTTCAATCCTTTTTCTATTTGTTTTTTTATTTCTTTGTTCTATTTAGCTGAAGGCTTAACTTTTTTTAAGAAGTTATAGAAAACGAATACTATAATTCCTGTTGTAACATAAAGTTGAATACCAGCAATATTTCTAACAACATTAGAGTATTCAGGTAGATTTATACTAGCTAAATAAGCACTCATTCTAAAAGAAGCTACAGTTCCAACTGCCATGGGGAAGGTAGTTCCCGCAAATCCAGGGTGGAAATTAAAACTAAAGAATTTAGGAATACTTAAAAGTATTGAAATAAGTGTTACGAAGACAATTCCATATAGGAAGAATGCAATATACATGTTGGGCTCTTTAATTACATTTAAATAACCAATAGCACAAAGGCTTGATGGTGCTAACAGTATAGCTTTTGTGTGATAAACCATATCAGGTAAAGGTTTTATAATTAATCTTCTAATCATAAATGGAATTATTGTGAAAAATACAAGCACTCCATAAATTAAAACCCACTTAGAAATAATAGGCTCATCCATAGCTCCACCTACAACAATAGAAACCATAATTCCATTGTAAGTTACAAACCAACTTGGAACAAAAGTATCAATGTTAAAGTTTTTAATAACATTTCTGTAAGTAAAAATACAGATAGCAAAGGCGTGGAAAAATACACCGAAAAGCCAAAGATTTTTTCCTAAAAAAGGACTGTATGGAAGCAAAAATGCTCCAATAATCATAGCTAACATAGAGTATGTACCATATAAACTAGCAGGAATTGTATTGCTATACTCAGCTAGGAAGGCCTCTTTATGTCTAAAAATCTTTATAGTTGCTAAAATAAATACTACAATACCAATAATCATGAAGATATTTCTAAGGTAAGTAAAGTTTAGTA
>NZ_CAMQXC010000102.1 GCF_947038635.1 uncultured Cetobacterium sp.
GCTAACAGCAATATCTTTTTATATCCAATATTTTTATTGATTTATAAGTTTTGGAGACTTGGATTAAAAACAGTTTCTAAAAAATTTAAACTAAATAATGAAAGATGTATAAGTTGTGGAATATGTAAAGATGTTTGTCCTGTTGAAAATATAGAACTAGTTGATGGAAAACCTGTTTGGGATAAAAATTGTGAAGATTGCTTAGCATGTGCAAATCTATGTCCAACTGTTGCTATATCTTGTGGTGGTAAAAGTAAGTATGACAATAGGTATAAAAATCCTTATATTGGGGTTAATGAGTTGAAAAAATAAGGGTTCATGATAAATGGGATAGTTGATAAAAAAGATAATTAGTACTTAAAATATAGAGTATTTATATTAAAGTGTTGAAATTTAAGTATATTAATGACAAGTTACTATTTTATAGACAAAAGTACATAAAAATGACACTCTAATATGAGTTTTAAGGCGTTCGTTTGAAATTACCCTAATTAGTAGTAGTAGGGTAAAAAAATGTCATATAACGAGTTGTAGATATTCATATAAAGCCTTGAAAACATTGTATTACAAAGGGGTTTCAAGGTGAAAAATAAGGTGATAAGAACTAAAAAAAGAGAAGATTTTCTTCTCTTTTTTGTTTAAATACCACACTCTTGGATCTTCTCTTTAAGCTCAGGTATTGTATTACAATAAAATAGTATATTTTCATAAGTTAAAGGTGTCATAATCTCTTCAGAAAGATGATTCTTAACTCCTGCTTCTGATGAACAATTGAAAATATAGTCATATTTTGCCCAACCGTGATTTGTGATTCCAATAATAAACTCTTCCTCTATATCCCAAGTTCCCCCATGAGTTGTTCTAGTGCTTACTTCTCTTCTATAAAAAGGAAGTATTTTTTTTCCGAAATGATCAAAAACTTTAGGAATTTCGCTATTAGAAAGATTTTCAGAAATAGTTTTAATTTTTTTTAACATAATTTATTATTCCCTCCCCCGATAAGTGATATAAATATTTTAGCATAAAAAAAAGGGTTTTTCTATAATTTAGGAAGAAAAATAGTTGTTTTTTGATACAATTTTTAAAACGTATCTTAAAAATGTACACAATTTAAATTATATTTTAATTTATAAATAGTTTGGATTTTAAATAAATTAAGATAGGAGAATGTAAGTAAATATACAATAAAAGCTTATTTTTAGTGAAGTATAAATCAAAGTATCAAATTAGTATTTTTTGTTTTATAATAGTTGACTTTGTAATGTGTAAAAGGTATTATTTAAATTAAGATAAAATGAAAGTAAAATATTCTACTTTTTTTATTTCAGAAGGGGGCAAAATATGACTTTACATCACATGGCTTATTTAATTGAAGAGAAAGAGGAAATAACAGAAAATAAAAAAAAAATAAAAATTTGGAAGTTGGATGAATGTGCTGATGAAGAGGTATTGAATAATTGGGCCAAACATTTAAGAAGGAATTATTGTTCTGATGAGATGCTAGATTTATTAGTAAAAGGAACAACAGATTCTAAAGAGGAATTTTTAAAGAAAAATAAACTTCCAAGTGCAGTGCATTCACCAGGACCATCAACTAGATCAGGGGATTTTTCAGAGATATTATTAGCGGATTATTTAGAGTTTTTTAGAAAATTTTATATACCTAGAACACGTTATGATAATAAGGTTAATCCAAACACTTCAACTCAAGGGAGCGATGTCATAGGATTGAAAACAGGAAAAGAATTCTCTAAAGACGATGAACTAATTATTTTTGAAGTGAAGGCTCAAGCATCTAGAGGAACCCCGAAAAATAGGCTAAAAGATGCAATATTAGATTCTGAAAAAGATTTTGAAAGATTATCGTTTTCATTAAGTTCTGCTAAACAAAGAATGTTAATAGAAAGAAAAATAGATGAAGCTTCTATAATTCAAAGATTTCAAAATCCAATAGATAGACCATATATTTCAAAGTACGGAGCGGTAGCAGTATACACAGAGGAATGTTTAAAAAAAGAGTTTTTTGAGGAAATAAATACGAAAGATCATCCAGATCCTGATTTAGAATTGATGGTAATCTATAAGAAAGATTTGATGAATTTTATCCACAAATTATATGAGAGGGCAAGCAAATGTTAATAGGAGATAAATCAAAATATTTATTAAAGAAAGTAAGGGCAAAAGCTAAAATGATAGAGTATTCTGTTCCAGAGGAATTACATGCTGAAATAGAAGAAGAGATAGAAAAGATATTTATAACAGTAGTAGGAATAATAGCTGATATATCTAGAGAAATAATAGAAAATAGAAAAGATAGCATGGAATGTGAAAAAAAAATAGAAGAGTATAAGGAGAATTTATTTTTTTCATCAAGCTATTTAGACTCATACTTTAATTCAAAATTAAAAGAAAAAATAGACAGTTATCAATTATTGTTAGGCTCGATAGCATACTATTTGTGTGATTATATTGGTAGTTCTAAAGTTTTAATAAAAAAAATTGATATAAAAACAATTGATTTGAATAGTAATTCATTAGAGAAAATGATTTATTTTTTATTAAATGACGAATTTGATAAAGTGGACATTAAAAATTATGATTCAGTTTATCAAGAGGATTTATTAAAGTTCCAAGGGCTTATAAAGGTTATTTATAAAAATGAAACTATAGAAAAAGAATCGAAAAAAATAATTTTAGAAATGAGAAAAAATTATTTTAATGGGACAGATTTAGAGTTTTTTTTAGGAGAAGCTTTTATAGCGATATATATATTGAAAATAAGTCGTTCTTCTAATATTTTACTTCCTATTTATATGTCAGAACCCAAAGAAAAAATAAAAGATTTATTCAGAAATGAAGCTATGATAAAAGAATTGTGGCCTTCTCAAAGACTGTTAGGAAAACAAAATATATTTAATGGACATTCGGGAATAATTCAGATGCCAACAAGTTCAGGAAAAACAAAATCAATTTTTCTTATGATCTCATCATTTTTTTTAAAAAATAATATTGGATATGTAGTAGTAGTTGCTCCTTTCAAAGCTCTTTGTTATGAAATAAAAACAGAATTAAAAAAAAGTTTTCTTTACGATGATAAAGTAATCATAGATGAACTATCAGATGTACTTCAAGATGAAGAATTAGAATTAAATTATTCAGAAAATAAAAATATAATAATATCTACTCCAGAAAAATTGCTATACTTAATAAGAAAAAATGAAAATTTAGCTAAAAAAATAGGACTTATTATATTTGATGAAGCTCATCTTTTCGATGAACCTATTAGAGGGATAACTTATGAACTTTTGATCTCAGCTTTAAAAAAAGAGTTGATGGAAGATGTACAAAAAGTTTTGATCTCAGCGGTTATTTCAAATGTAGAGGATTTAAATGAATGGTTTAATGATGGGAAAGGAAAAATAGTATCTAGTGATGTAGGAATAATACCTAAAAATATAGGAGTAACAAATATATTATATGATAAAAAAATTAACGAAAAAACAGGATGTTTATACTTTGTAAAAGAAAATGATCCAGATGGAGAAGCAGAATTTTTTGTTCCGAGAATTTTAAAGATACAAGAACTTAATAAAAAAGAAAGAGAAATAAAAAAAAGGATGTTTCCAGAGTTAGACTCTAGAAAAGAAATAGAGAAAAGTAGGGATATAGGGATATATTATTCTTTAAACTTATGTCATAATGGAGCGGTTGTATTATTTTCAGGAACAAAAAAAAGTGCAAATAAAATTTTAGAAAGAGTTATAGAGATTGACGAAAGAGGATATAATGTTTCAAAGTTTAGTGAATATTCAGATAGTGAAGAGGTTGAAAAAATTTCTTATTTGATAAAGGAACACTATGGAGAAGAAAGTTTATATTACAAAGCGAGTTTAAAATCAATGTTTGTCCATCATTCCGAGATAAATAACGGATTAAAAAATTCTATTGAGCATGCTATGAAGCATAATAAGATTAACTTCCTTGTATGTACATCGACATTGGCTCAAGGAGTAAATCTACCAATAAGATATTTAATAATAACGGGGATTCGTCAAGGAAGAAACGAAATAAAAGTGAGAGATTTTCAAAATTTAATAGGAAGAGCAGGAAGAGCGGGAGTTTATACAGAAGGCACTGTATTAATTACAGAAGGATATAAAAATTCAAAATGGCAAAATTACAAGAGACTGATTAATAAAAATAATTCAGAGCCGTGTAAGAGTAGGTTATTATTATTAGTTGAAGAGATTCTTATGAATTGTTTTCCGATAAATGATTCATGGGTAGTTTATGTTGCAAATATAATTAAAAAGTATTATTTATCAGAAAAAAGATATAGCATAAAAAAAATATTTGAAGATATTTGTAATGAAAAAGAAGTTGAGTATAATAGGTTCGAAGAAAAAGTAAGTGAATTAAACGAATCATTAGAAAGAGTAGAAAGCTTTATAACTGAATATCTACTATCAGAAAATACAAAAAATATAGATGAAATTGAAAATGCTTTAAAAAGTACATATGCTTATTTTTTAGCAGATGAAAAACAAAAAAAAGAACTTTTAGAAATTTTTAGATTAATATCAGATTATTGTATGGATAAATTACCAAACTTAAATCAAAAGTACGCTTGTATGAGATCGTTGATGGGAGTAGATAAGATATTGTATATAGAAGAGTGGTTAGGAACTAATGATTTTATAAATGAAGAGATATCTTCTTCAGAAGAAATGTTATCAAAATTACTTCCGTGTATTATATATATACTTGATGAAAAGATAATTCAAAGTATTGGAGAAGAAAAGTTTTTAGAAATTTTAATATTATGGATTAGTGGTATTACATATAAAGAAATTTATCAGAAAAAAATTAAAGATTTACAAGAAAATGAAATTTTGTTGGAAAAAATATGTAAAATCTGTGAACAAATATCATCATATAAAATTACAAATATTTTAAGTGCGATAGGTGAGGCATTGTTAATAAAATTGGAAGAGAATGATTGGAGATTAAAAATGCTAAATTTTTTGATAAATCAGATGAAATATGGATTAAAGAATATAGAAGAAGTTTATATTTATGAAATAGGATTTAATGATAGAGTAGTGGCTAAAAATATAAATAAATATCTTGTAGAAAATGAAGAAGAAATTTACTCAAAACAAGACAGTATCTTAAAAATAAGGAAAAATAAAAAAGATTTGAGAAAAGTACTAGAAAAATATCCTATTATTTTTATGGATAAATTAAATAAAATTTAGGATAAGAAAGGCATCTAGGGAAACTAGATGCCTTTTAAAAAAGTCCATTTTAAGTCCAAAGGATTTAAAACGCCTTACATATTATATTTTTATAAGTAATATTAATTATTCCCACTCGATAGTTGCTGGTGGCTTAGATGAGATATCGTAAGTTAATCTGTTGATTCCTTTAACCTCATTTATGATTCTATTAGAAACTTTATCTAAGAACTCATATGGTAATCTAGACCATGTAGCAGTCATGAAGTCAATAGTGTTAGCTGATCTTAAAACAGCAGTGTACTCATAAGTTCTTTCGTCTCCCATAACTCCAACTGATTTAACAGGTAAAAGTACAACGAAAGCTTGGCTAACCTCTTTATATAAATCAGCAGCTCTTAACTCTTTAATAAAGATATCGTCAGCTTCTCTTAAAATATCAGCTTTCTCTTTATCAACAGCTCCTAAGATTCTGATTCCAAGTCCTGGACCTGGGAATGGGTGTCTGTCAACCATGTGAGCAGGGATTCCTAACTCTCTTCCAACAGCTCTAACCTCATCTTTGAATAACTCTCTTAAAGGCTCAAGTAATTCAAATTGCATATCCTCAGGAAGTCCTCCAACGTTGTGGTGAGACTTAATTGTAGCAGAAGGTCCTTTTACAGATTGAGACTCTATTACGTCTGGATAGATTGTTCCTTGAGCAAGGAATTTAACATCAGTTAATTTAGATGCCTCATCATTGAATACTTCAACGAACTCTTTTCCAATTATTTTTCTCTTAGCTTCAGGATCAGTAACTCCAGCTAATTTGCTTAGGAATCTCTCTTCAGCATCAACACATTTAATGTTCATGTGGAAGTTTTCTCCGTAGATTTCCATTACGTTTTTAGCTTCGTCTTTTCTAAGAAGTCCTGTATCAACGAAAATACAGATTAATTGATCTCCAATAGCTTTATGTATTAATGCAGCAGCAACAGAAGAGTCAACTCCTCCAGAAAGTCCAAGTAAAACTTTCTTATCTCCTACAGTTTCTTTTATAGATTTAACTGTTTGCTCAATGTAGTTACCCATTGACCAGTTTTTCTCACATTTAGCAACTCCAAATACGAAGTTCTCTAACATCTTTGTTCCATACTCAGAGTGAGTAACCTCAGCGTGGTATTGGATACAGTAGATATTTTTTTCAACATTAGCAGAAGCAGCTATACAAGAATCTGTATGAGCGATTTGTTTAAATCCTTCTGGTAATACTGTTACGTGGTCTCCATGACTCATCCAAACTTGGTTTAAGTTAGGAACATCTTTGAATAATGGACTTTCTAAATCGTCAATAATAAGCTCAGCTTTTCCAAACTCTTGCTTATCAGCTCTTTCAACATTTCCACCTAATAATTGAGAAGTTAATTGCATTCCGTAGCAGATTCCTAAAACTGGAATTCCCTGCTCATATAATGCCTTTTCAATTGTTGGTGATCCATCTAAATAAACTGAAGCAGGTCCACCAGAAAGGATGATACCTTTAGGCTCTCTAGCTAAAATATCCTCTAACGGTTCGAAATAAGGGACAACCTCAGCGTAAACTCCCATTTCTCTTACTCTTCTTGCTATTAACTGGTTATACTGAGAACCAAAGTCAAGAATAATGATGCTATTTTTCTTCATAAAAACCTCCAAAATATAATAAAAAAAGAGACAATCATACTCTATAAAAAAACAGAAGGTAGACTAATCCCTTTTATCTTTTTCATAGAAACTAATTTACGGTTAGTTGTAGAGACGCCGCACCATATTTGCAACTTATACGAATGAATATATTTACTTTTGCAACATTCTAGCACATAAACAGAAAGGTTGTCAACAATAATTAAATAATTTAATCACAAGTAAAAAGACCTATAATCATATAAAAATAAAAAAATAGTATTACATTTAAAAAAATGTTACAATTAAATATAAAATTCATGTTTAAAGTTTGAGAGGATATAAATTTATGAAAAAAACAATTAAAGAAGTTATCGTAGTTGAAGGAAGAGACGATATATCAGCAGTAAAAGCAGCAGTAGATGCTGAGATTATACAAACTAATGGTTTTGCTATTAGAAAAAAAGGAAACATAGAGAAATTAAGAGTTGCTTATGAAAATAAAG
This sequence comes from uncultured Cetobacterium sp., assembly GCF_947038635.1. Classification (GTDB taxonomy): domain Bacteria; phylum Fusobacteriota; class Fusobacteriia; order Fusobacteriales; family Fusobacteriaceae; genus Cetobacterium_A. The sequence continues at coordinate 7,388 of NZ_CAMQXC010000102.1, forward strand.
GGATAATAGTTTTAACAGATCCAGATTTCGTAGGAGAAGAGCTAAGAAAATATATTTTAAAGTTTTTTCCAGAAGCGAAGCAAGCTTATATAAGTAGAAAAGAAGGGTCAAAAGATGGAGATATTGGTGTTGAAAATGCAACTCCAGAAGCTATAATAAAAGCCTTAGAAAATGCAAAGTGTGAAGTAGTTCAAAATACAGAAGCTATATTCACTATGGATATTTTAATGGACCATAAACTTTCAGGATTTACTGAATCAAAAGAGTTAAGAGAAAAGCTTGGAACAGAGTTAAGAATAGGATACTCTAATGCAAAGCAGTTTTTATCTAAATTAAATAGATATGGAATAACTATGGACGAGTTTTTAACAGCAATAGATAAGATAAACTAAAAAAACCAAGGATTAATCCTTGGTTTTTATTTTTCTTTCATTAGGTTTTATTATTAGAAAGAGATTATTTCAGCAGTAGCTTCGTACCACTCACCCTCTTCATCTTCTCCAAACTCAATAAAGAAGTTAACTTGAACATCTTCTAAAGTAAATCCAACACAGTTCTCATCCTCTACTGTGAAGAACTCAATCTTTTTAAACTTTATAGCATCTAATTTTTCTCTTAAATCCTCTCTTTGTTCAAAAAGCTCTAAAATATCCTCTTTTATAAAGAACTCTCTTTTTTCGAACTCCTCATTAATTCTATCTATTTTTTTCATTAACTCTTCTGTCATATCTTCCTCCTAAAATTTAAAAATTTTTTTAATTCTTTTAACTATCTTTAAT
>NZ_CAMQXC010000103.1 GCF_947038635.1 uncultured Cetobacterium sp.
ATATACTATATTAGAGTATATCGTTATATATAATCATAGCTTATAAAAAGATTAAAATCAAGATTTTATATATAAAAAAAGGATGTTATTAACGAAATACGCACTAAAAAAATGTGATTTGACCAATAAAAAAAATTAGTATAAAGTGAAACTATGAAATGATACGGGAGGTTTTTTATGGATATTGAAGCAGTAGCAATGGCCATAGTTGGAAATGCAGGAGAGAGTAGAGCTTTATCTTATGAAGCTTTAAGAGCAGCTAAGAAGGGCGAGTTTGAAAATGCTAAAAAATTATTAGATGAAGCAAAAGAAAGAATGTATGCAGCTCATAGTGTACAAACTGAACTTATATGTAATGAAGCAGATGGAAAAGGGGTAGAGATAAACTTACTTATGATTCATGCACAAGATCATCTTATGAATGCAATATTAGCTAGAGAGTTAGTAGAGGAGTTAATTGAAGTACATAGAGAGTTAAAAGAGTTAAAAGGAGAATAAGGGTATGAGAAAACAATGGGGTATGATAGCAACTTGGAGAATGGCTTCTGAGGGAGTAACTTTAGGTTCAGAGATGTTAAAAAACGGTGGAAAATGTCAAGATGCATTAGAAGAAGCAGTTAAATTTGTAGAGGACTATCCATTTTATAAATCTGTAGGGTATGGAGGACTTCCAAATGAAGAGTGTGAGGTTGAATTAGATGCGGCATTTATGGATGGAAAAACTCTTTCTATAGGAGCAGTAGCTTCAATAAAGGATTTTAAAAACCCAATATCAATAGCAAGAAAACTAAGTGCAGATAGATATAACATATTTTTAGTAGGAGCTGGGGCAGAATCATATGCTCATAAAAATGGTTTTGTGAGACAAAATATGTTAACAGAAAGAGCTAAAAAGACTTGGGAGTTAAGAGTTAAAGAGATACAAGAAAAGAATCTTTCTCCATATGATGGTCATGATACTGTTTGTATGATAGCTTTAGATAAAGATGAAGATATGGCTGTAGCAACTTCAACAAGTGGACTTTTTATGAAGAAAAAGGGAAGAGTTGGAGATTCACCAGTTTCAGGATCAGGTTTTTATGTTGATAATGAAATTGGAGGAGCAGCAGCAACAGGTCTTGGAGAAGATATAATGAAAGGGTGTCTTTCTTATGAAGTAGTTCAGAGAATGAAAAAAGGAGAACATCCAATGGAAGCAGCTCAAAAAGCTGTTGATGAATTTTCTGAAACTTTAAGAAAAAGAAGAGGAAAAGCTGGAGAGATATCTATTGTAGCTATGAATAATAGAGGTGAATGGGGAATAGGAACAAATGTTGAGTTCACATTCTGTGTTGGAACAGAAACAGAAAAACCTCAAGTTTACATATCAACTCCTCAAGAAAATGGAGAGATAAAAATAGAAGTGGCATCTGAAGAGTACATGAAAGCATATAAAGAGAGAATTCAAAGGGGGATTTAAATGTCAAAAGTAATTGAGATTTTAGAGGAAAAGCTAGTTCCTGTAGCGGCTTGGATTGGGAGAAATAAACATATTAATGGTATAAGAAGAGCATTTGTTTTAATGATGCCTCTTTTAATGATTGGATCTATATTTTTAATGATATCGGCATTTCCATTACCAGCTTATCAAAAATTTATGTTAGAAACATTTGGAGCTAATTGGAAAAATATAATAGATATTCCAGTAAGTGCAACATTTTCATTAGTTGCAGTTTATGTAGCATTTTTAGTTGCTCAGCAACTTGCTAATCAATTTCAACTTGATAGTGTGGCTGTTGGACTTTTATCACTAGCATCATTTTTAATTTTAACACCATTATCTGAAATTGAAGGTATGGGTTCTGTTTTAAGTTTTAACTGGCTTGGAAGTAAAGGTATGTTTATAGCTATGGTAATTGGTATTGTTACAGCTAATATCTTCAGATTCTTTGTAAATAAAAAGATTCTTATTAAAATGCCTGATGGTGTACCGCCTGAAGTTATAAAGTCATTTGAAGCACTAATTCCTGGAACAGTTATATTAGCATTGGCACTACTTTTAAGAATAGCAATGATGAATACTGAGTATGGAACAATCCACGACTTTGTATATAAAGTTTTAGCAATGCCGTTAAGAGCTTTAGGAACATCATTCTTTGGATCGTTATTAACAGTATTTTCAATTTCAATATTATGGTCAGTTGGTATAAATAGTGGATCTATGGTAAATGGATTTGTAAGACCTTTCTGGTTAGAGAATCAAGTTGAGAATATAAATGCTTTAAAAGAGGGATTACCATTACCTCATGTTATTACAGAACAATTCTTTGATATGATTTGGATGGGAGGAGCTGGAGCTACTTTATCTTTACTTTTAGCAATAGGTCTTTTTGCAAAGAGTAAACATATAAAAAGTGTTGGAGCAATTAGTGCTGTACCTGGGATATTTAATATAAATGAGCCAATTTTATTTGGAATGCCAATTATATTAAATCCTATTATGTTAATACCATTTAATATAATACCAATAGTATTTGTTACAACTCAATATTTAGCAATGACAATAGGTCTTGTAAGTAGACCTTTAGGAGTGGCTTTTCCATGGCCAACACCAGCAATAATTAGTGGATTTTTAACAGTTGGAGATATGTCAGGAGCTATTATTCAAATAGTTAACTTAATATTAGGAGCTCTAATATATCTACCATTCTTAAGAATATTAGATAAAGCAAGTAAATATGAAGAGGATGCAGTAGAAGCATTTGAAAAGGAGGCAAAATAATGAAAAAAATATTACTACTTTGTTCAGCAGGGATGTCAACAAGTATAGTTGTTAAAAAAATGTTAGAATCAGCAGAAAAAAGAGGGATATCTGTAGAGATAAAAGCTGTTGGATTAGAGATGTTCCAAGAGAACTTAGATAAATATGATACATTTTTACTAGGACCTCAAGTTAAATTTAGAAAAGATGAGCTTAATAAGATAGCTCAAGGTGTTGGAAAAAAAGTTGAAGTTATAAATATGATGGACTATGGAATGATGAAAGGTGATAAAATATTAGATTTTGCTCTTTCATTAATTGAGGAGTAGTTTGAATACTAGAGAAACTCTAGAGCACTATATAGATGAACACTTTCAAGAGACTTTAAAAGATATCCAAAAAATTGTTAAAATTAAAACTGTAAAAGAGGAGAGCACCATCGGTGCTCCCTTTGGTTTAGGACTAAAAAAAGGATTGGAAGAAACATTAAAAATAGCAAAAGATCTAGGGTTTAAAACTGTAAATTTAGATAATTACATTGGTTATGCTGAATTTGGAGAGGGAGAAGAGTACATAGGAGTTTTAGGTCATATAGATGTGGTACCAGAGGGAGATCACTCAAAATGGAGTGTACCGCCATATAGTGGAGATATAGTTGGGAAAAATATGATTTCAAGAGGTGCTTTAGATAATAAAGGACCAATAATCTCAGCACTACATTCAATGAAAGCTCTAAAAGAGTGTGTTCCAAGTTTTAATCATAGAGTTAGAATAATATTTGGAACAAATGAAGAGAGTGGAGATGAGGATATAAAGTATTACTTATCTAAAGAAAAAGCTCCAAAATATGCATTTACTCCAGATGGGCAATTTCCAGTTGTATTTTCAGAAAAGGGGATATATACATTCTCTTTTAAAGATACCTTTACAAAGGAAAATAGTTCAATATTAGATATAGTTGGAGGAACAAGATCAAATGTAGTTCCTGAAGAGGCTAAAGTATTTTTAAAAAAAGATTTATTTGAAAAGGTTTTAAAAGAGTTGGAAAAATTTAAAGATACTCCATGTAAAATTGAAGTTTTAGAAAAAGAAAACTGTTTAGAAGTTACATGTAAAGGAGTACCAGCTCACGCAAGCTCCCCACAAAGAGGTATAAATCCAATAACATGGTTATTTAGATTTTTAAATAAAGTTATATCTGAAAGGGATTCTTTAAAAAGATTTGTTAATTTTATGGATAGTGTTGTTGGAGTAGAAACTGACGGAAGTGGATTAGATATAAAAACTAAAAATGAAGAAACAGGAGATTTAACTTTAAGTTGTGGAATTGTAAAAACAACTCAGGAAAAAAAATCTTTATCAATATATGTTAAGTTTAATATTAGATATCCTGTGACTACTAATGAAAAACAGTTAGATGCTACACTTAGTAAAGTAGGAGGAGAAAATAATATAGAGTTTGTAAAAGAGAATCATAATGCACCCCTATATTTTCCTACAGAGCATCCATTGGTTGAAAAACTTCAAAAAGTTTTTAAAGAGATAACAGATAGAGATGATAAACCTGTAGCTTTAGGAGGGGGAACATATGCAAAACTTATGCCAAATACAGTTGCATTTGGACCAAACTTTAAAGAGTTTAAGGGAAATCCTCATGGATTTGATGAGAAAATGGATTTAGATATGTTAAAGCAAGGAATGCTAATGTATGCTTTAGGAGTTTTAGAATTAGTATAAAAAAACTACCTCTTTTGAGGTAGTTTTTTATTCTATTTAGATAAATTAAAATGATAATTTATAAAAAGTAGGATTATTAATAGGTGATTGAACAAATCCTTTAACTTCCTCTCTAATACCAGCACTTGCAGGCATAAAGTAGATTGGTAAAACAGGAACTTCCTCATTCATAATATTTTGAGCTTGAGCATATAACTCAGATCTTTTAGTAGAATCTAATTCGATTTTTCCTTTATCTAAAAGAGCATCGAAAGTGGGATTATCAAAGAAGCTTCTATTACCAGAAGACCCTTTCATACTACTGTGAAGAACAGAACCTATACCGTAATCAGCATCTCCAGATGAGTTTGACCATCCAAGCATAAAAAGGTCACTTTTTCCTGTTCCAGTTGCAGTTAGAAATGCAGCCCACTCTAAGATTTCAATTTTTATATTAATTCCAATATCTTTTAATTGAGCTTGTATAATTTCAGCCATTTGTTTTCTAAGTTCATTGTTACTTGTAACTAAAGTTAAACTTAAATCTTTATAACCAGATTCTTCTAAAAGCTTTTTAGCTTCTTCAGGATTATATTCAAATGGGGCAGTTTCTTTAGAATATCCCACTACTCCAGGCCCTAAGATACTGTTGGCTTTTTCTACAGCACCACTTAAAACAGATTCAATAATAATGTCTCTATTAATTCCCATTGCAATAGCTTTTCTAACATTTTTATTCTGAAGAGCACCTTTACCAGTATTAATACCTAAGTATCCTACGCCAAGAGAGCTAATTTCATCAACTCGAATATCTTTTCTATCTCCAAGAATTTTTCTACCAATAGAGTCAATATCTCCTGTAATGTGATGTTCTCCAGTTTCAATGGCAATAACTCTACTATTTTCTTCTGGAATTGCTCTTACTTCAACAATTTCAATAGCAGGTTTACCCCTAAAGTACTCATCATTTCTTTTTAATGTCATATATGATCCAGGTTTCCATTCTGCTAATGCATATGCACCTGTACCCATAGGAGAATGATTAACGTCTTTTGTATTTTCATAATAATTTTTATTTAAAATAGAAGCTGTTATATGTGTTAAATGATGTATTAATGAACCTGATGGAGCTGTTGTTTTAATAATAGCAGTATATTTATCAGGAGTTTCAACAGTATCAATTGCTGAATAAAGAGTTCCAACCTTAGATGAATTTTTAGCATTTTCCAAAGTATATTTTATATCTTCAGAAGTTAATTCTTCTCCATTTTGAAATTTAACACCTTTTCTTAAATTAAACTTTAATTCAGTAGGGGATAGTTGCTCCCAACTTTCAGCTAATCCAGGAACTATTTTTAAATTTTCATCAGTTTCAATAAGTCTATCAAAAATATTTGAAATTATTCTTCTAGAATATACGTCTGTAGCTTCATGAGGATGAAGAGTTACAGATTCACTACTTTGTGTATAAATTAATTTATTCTCTTTAGATGTTACTGCTTGTTTTTCAGATTCTTTTTCTTTTCCACAACTAATAAAAAATATAACTAGTAGTAATAATTTAAATATTTTTTTCATAAAACTCCCCCTTAGTATTTAATTATTTTAATAAGAGTATCAAAAAAAAATAACTGTGTCAAATTTTATTTTCAAAATACTTAAAAAATGAAAATAAATTATCAAAAGTATTATATTAGAATATTGTTATATGTTTCAAAGAATATGAATGAAAAAGAAAAATTGGAACGTTTAAATAAAAAAAAAAATATGGTATTATTTTTTCATAGTGAAGGACAATTAAAAATTTTTACAGCTTAGGGGAGAGCTTAATTTTACTTTTTTTACCGTTAAATAGTTAAGGGGGCAGACTAATGGATGAAAGAGATGTAATGTTGGCAAAAAGTGGTGATGAAGAGGCTATGGAAAAAGTTTTTTTAAAATATAAAGGTGATATTTTAAGAAACAGTAAAAACTTTTTTATAAAAGGCGGAGACATTGATGATCTACTTCAAGAGGGGTATATAGGTCTTATGAAGGCAGTAAAGTCATTTGACGAAACAAGAGAGGTATGTTTTAGTACTTTTGCAAATCTATGTATAAAAAGACAGATTATTACAGCAGTAAAATCGTCAAATTCAAATAGAAATCAAAAGTTAAATACATCAATAATTGGAGATAAAGATATTAATTTAGATGACTTAGTTCAATATGCAAAACCATCTGTAAATTTTTATTCTCCAGAGGATATTCTTATAGGGAAAGAATTAGTAGAGATGTTAGGAGAGTTTTTAAATAATAATTTAACACCTTTAGAAAAAAAAGTATTTTTCTATACTTGTAAACAGTATAAATATAATGAGATTGCAGATATGCTAGAAGAACCTTCTAAAAAAATAGATAATGCAATTCAAAGAGTAAGAAAAAAAATTCTAGGATATTTATCAGAATACACTAGAGATTAATATAAAAATAAAGGATGAAAGATGAAAACTTTCATCCTTTTTATTTACTAAATTTTTACCAAAATTATGATATAATATGAAAAAACTTAGGAGTAAATATTAAATATGAGTGAATTAGAAAAAAAAATAGTATTAACAATATATAAAATAGGACCTACATTTATATCAAAATTAGCTAATCGAATACTTGAAAATCAAAATGAAGTTAGAGAAAGTGTTAGAGCTCTAATTAAGAATAAAGTATTAGAACGAGTTGAAAATATAATGGTTGAGTATAAAACTAAAGAAGAGAATGTAGTTGTTAAGCATAGAAATCATACATATTATAAATTGACAAAATTTGGAGAAAGAAAAGCAAAAGAGTTAGATGAAAATATGGAGTTTGAATTAAGAGAGGCTTTTAAAACGTACAATAAAGCTTTACAAAATAAACTTGATAATAATATTAAAGAGGAAATAATTAAAGCGATATACTGCGTAATAGACTTTCCATATTCTCAAGAGTTAAATGTAAAAGCTATTTTAAATGAACGGTTTGAAGCTCTTCAAAAAGAGTATGGTCATACAATAACTTTAAGAGGAGAGATAACAGAGATAGAGAAAGAAAAGTTATTAGAATTACCAAATGTTGTTATAATTTAAGTAGAAGGAGAGAATGTGGAAGAGTTAATAAAACAAGCTAGTGAGTTTTTTATGAGTTTAGGTTATTTTGGAATTTTTATAATGATGTTTTTAGAATCTTCATTTATACCTTTTCCTTCAGAAGTTGCACTACTTCCAGCAGGATATTTGATAGGAACTAAAGAGATGAGTTTTATACCAGTACTATTAGCAGGAACTTTAGGAAGTTTGGGTGGAGCAGGTTTAAACTATTTTCTTGGAAGAACTTTGGGAAGAAATCTTCTTTTAAAATATGGAAAATATCTTTTTTTAGATGAAAATAGGTTGGCTCAAATGGAAAATTTATTTGATAAGAGAGGAGAACTAATAGTATTTTTAGGAAGATTTATACCAGTAGTAAGACAGTATATATCTTTTCCTCCTGGAATCTTAGAGATGAATATATATAAGTTCAGTATTTTTACAGGACTTGGAGCAGGAATATACGTTGCATTTATGGTGAGTGTAGGAACATTATATAAAGACTATGAGCATATTATAAAT
>NZ_CAMQXC010000104.1 GCF_947038635.1 uncultured Cetobacterium sp.
AAAGATTATAGTATAAGTAGTTATGAAGCTGTTTATTTTATAAATGCTTTATTCAAAAAGGAGGTTTTATAGTGGATAAATTTATAGAATTAGATTTACAAGGTAAACTCCAGGAGATAGAGGCAAGTTTAAAAGATAAGAACAAATTTAATGAGTATCAGCTTTATTACAATTCTTTATGCCAAAAAGATATTTTATTAGTGGGTGAAATAACTGAAGTTAATAAAGCTTTTAAAGAGAAGTTAGAAGCTGATGAAGAGCATGAGTTTTTAGAAGCATTAATAAATGTAGGGTTTTTCGATGAATAAACCTTTAGACAGATTAGTTCATTCTATTGCTGAAAAAATAGAAAGAGCTGAAAATTTAGAGCCTTTATTAAAAACTATTGCTATGGACATACAAAAAGAAACTCAACTGAATTTTAAAAATCAGCGTGGTCCATATGGTCAATCTTGGAAAAAAAATAGAAGAGGTGGCCAAACATTAGCAAGAACAGGAATTTTAAAACGAAGTTTTACAACTTATACCTATGGAAATACAGCAGCAGTTGGAACTAATGTTCCGTACGCACGAATACATCAATATGGTGGAGTGATAAAGCCTAAAAGAGGTAAATATTTAGCAATTCCAATAAATAAAAAAGCTGAAGGAAATTCTCCAAGAGATTTTGATGATACAATTTGTATAAAAGCAAAAAACGCCTTATATATTGTTAGAAAACTTGATAAAAAAGGAAAAAATTTAGAATTCCTATATAAACTCCAAAAAGAAGTTGTTGTTCCTGAAAGGAAATTTTTAGGAATAAATGATAAAATGAAAAATAAGTATGCAAACTTAACAAAAAAGCATATTTTTAAATAAAAAGAGAGACCTTGAGTCCAGATGTTATACGATTTTTTCGTATACTCTGGACTTTTTTTATTTTCTCACTGGAGGTGATAATTATGAGTAAAAAAAGAGTAAAAGTTTTTTCAAGCGGAAATTATCCTCAAGGTGATTATCCACCAGAAAGAGTAAAAAAAATATTTGGTAATGCTACAAAGTCAAATGCTATTTTTATCCATACTTCAAAATGGAAAGGGAATTCACCGCCTAAAGTTGGAGAATTTTCTGGATTTGAATTAGTTAATAACGGTAATAAAGTAGATGTTTTTGCAAATATAGAATTAAATGAAAAGGGGAAAGTATATCATTCCGACAATATTTTTAAAGGAATATCTGTTGAAATACCAGGAGATAAATTAACTAATATAGCTTTATTACCATTGGGGGTTAATCCAGCTGTTGAAGGGGCAGAGTTTGAAGAAAACTCATTTATAGAACCATCTGATTTAGAATTTGAGGAGGCCAAAAGAATTATGAAATTTGAAGATGTATTATCATTTATATTTGCAACATCATTAACAGTTGAGCAGTTAACTCAATTAATGAGAAGTTTACAGTTAAAAGTTACAGACAAAGAAGCTGTTTATAATTTAGCTAGAGAGTTTGCCGCTGAAAGAGTTGAAATAGCAGCAATAGAAGAGGTTAATCCTAAAACTGCAGCCGAAATAGAAAAAGAGTTTGAGGCAAAATTTGAAAAGAAATTAAAAGCTAAAGAGTCAGCAGCAGAGTTTATGAAAACAAATAATAATAAGATTACTCCAGCTATGAAAGAAATTTTAACAGAAGCAAAAATAGAGACACTTTATCTAAATTCAGATACAAACAACTATGAGTTTGCTGGAAAGAAAGAGTCTCCAATTGAATTATTGACAGCTATTTTTGAAAAAATGCCAGAGATATTGAAGGAAGGTCAAGTTATTACAGAGTTTGAAGGTAAGAAAGAAAAAGAAGAAACTCCACAAGAGTATGCAGCAAGAATACATGGTGGAAATTAAGGAGGGTAAATATGTCAAGAGTTATTAGAGAGAGGGTTGAACCTCAGAACTTAGTTTTGAAGAGATATAGAGGCGATAGAAATTACACTATAGCTGGTTCTGAAACAGAATTAAAACATGGACAAGCTATGGCTATAAAAGCAACTGATGGGAAATTATATCCATATGATAAAGCTGGAGCGGATGGTTTGAATATCCCAATTGGAATTTATGTCGGCAGTAATAAAACTTCTTCAACAGATTTTAAGGGATCTATTACTACTTCAGCTGACGTTTTAAAAGATAAGGTTGTAGGAATAGAATTTGCAACAGATTTTAATGCAATTATAGAATTACAAAAGATGGGAACATTTGTACTAGATGCAATTGAAGGTAAAGAGGTGAATGAATAATGAATAAAACGATGATAATGATAATAGCTTTAATTTCGGCTGCAAAATATAGCTATCCTCAGCCATATTTAAATAAATTTACAGCAAGTAATAATTATTATGACTCTATAACAGAAAAAATTAGATTAGATGATTTATATACTCATTTTACTGAAGCTGGTATTGTTAATAGAAATGATGAATTACCAATAATAAAAGTTAATGGATTCGATAAATTAGAAGTAGAACCACCAATAGTTGGAGGAGAAATTACTTACTCAGCTACTGATTTACTAGCTTTAGATGCTGGAATTCCAGAGTATACAGATAAAGGTGAAATCTTAACTGCTGAAGATACATTGAAGAAAAAGTACTCAACAATTTTAAAGGCTTCAATTGAAAATAGAAAAGAAATTATGGCAGCTGAAATTTTCCTAACTGGAAAAACAAAAGGACCTCATGATGAAGATATTGATATGGGATTGGAGGAAGAAAAAACTCTAACTTTAACTGGTAAAAATGTAACTGATGAAATCAGCTCTCTTATTTCAGAATATTATATTAAATATTCAATTACTCCAACTATTGATGTAGGAATAAATATTTTTAATAAAATAAAAGCTGAAGCATTAAACGCCAAACAAAATGTAAATAAAGTTACTGTTTATGGAAATCCAGCTGATCCAGCTAGTATGTATTTAACTATAAACGATATGAAAATTGGATTATTATCAAGACATAAAAAAATAGATCCAGCTAATAAAGTAGTTCTTTATAATCCTCTTGTTATGGGAATAGCTTTTGCTGGATTAACATATGGAGATATAAAAACTAATGCGGCTAAAGTTGTAAAAGCTAGACTATTAGCTAATGAAACTAGAGTTACAGAACAAAATGGTTCTAAAGGATTATGGGCTAAATCAGCTCCTCTTCCTCTTGTTATTAATGTTAAGCAGTTTGAAAGATATAATGTAACTTTATAGGTGATTTTAATGAATAAAATTCCTATTTTAAAAGTTAAAGATTTTTTAACAGAAAGAATAGCTTATGATATATGTGATTTTTTAGGGAAATCAAGAGATGATTTAACTATTTTAGTAGAAGGAGAGTCTAGTGAGGATAAAACCTCACTAAATTCTAAAGCTGTTGCTTATATTAACTTCAGGCTAGGAAAGCATATTTCAAAAGTAGATGAAGAAAAATGGTTGATATTAAAGGAAAACTATATATTTTGGAAACTTTATGAAATGGCAAATATAGCTCAAGATTTACCTGTAAAAGATAAAAAAAGAGAGTTAGATGAACTTTTAAAAACACTTGTAGATGCAGAAGCTATGAAATATCAGAAAAAGGGAGTTATTGTAATATGATAAGGTGTGGCTTAAATACCAGGTTATTAGAGATTCAAAATAACTTATTGAAGATTAAATCTGAGTATAGATTTGGGATTGTTGATGATGTTGACGAGTTTAAATTTACTTCTAGATCTATTGGTGTAATTATTGATGGAGAGACAACAAAAAATGGTCAAAGATATGTTAGCTTAAGTTTTTATTATTCTGAAAATAAAGTAGATAATCAGCTTCTAAACTTTAGAGATAAAGTGAGAGAATTTATTGAATTTTTAGATACCAATGAAGATAATGACTTTGATTCATCTAATTTTGAAACAAAAATAGAGTATGGAAATATTGAAGATGAAACTCAAAGAGCAAGTTTGAGAACTGCAATTATAAAAAAAACATATAGAATTACTAATTTATTGATTGATATTGATGATAATGAATATCAAAGAATGAGTGAAAATATATATTTAAAATGTGAGGAGGGGATGTAGATGTCACAAAAATTAAATGGTGTTGTATCCTTCCAGATGATTTTTAAAGAATTATATACTCAAGCTATTATTAGCCAGGGTAATGGAGTTTTAGGAATTTTTTTATCTGATTCAACTAAAACTGATTTTTTAAAAAAATCTTATGTTGATATAAGTCAAGTCAAGGCTGAAGATTGGACTGCTGGAAATTATAAATACCTTAAAGACTTAGCTTTTAAAGGTACACCTAGAAAAGTAGTTGTTTATAGATTTGATGAGCCTGAAAGTCCTGAGGCTGGTTATCCAGATATGACTCATCTTAATGAGGCTTATAGATTAGCATCTGAAGAGTGTGATTATTTTGCTTATCCTGGTGGAACAACAGAGGAGCAACAAGCACTTGTTGAAATGGTTAAAAAAGATAGAAGAGTGGATAAAATATTAAATCCATTACAGAAAACAATAAAGTTTTCAACAGCTGGAGTAACAGCTCCAGATATTCCATTTATTATAATGACAAATCAATGGAGAAATGTAAATGGAACAAAATATACCGCTGTTGAGTATGCACTATGTTTAGCTTCTATTGCTGCAGGACTAGGAATAAAAGGTTCTATGACATATTATAAAGAACCTTGGGTAGAAGAAGCTGAATTTATAGAAGATGTAAATGCTGCTGTTGGAAATGGATACTTAGTTACTGTACCTCAAACTGATGGAGATAAAATTATCTATAGATTAGAAAGAGGAGTTAACTCAATGACAACTCCAACAGAAACTCAAGGTAGAACATTTTCAAAAATTAGATTAGTTGCAATAATGGACCAATGTTTAAAAGATATTAAATATACATATGTTAACTATTATATAGGTAAGAGAGATAATCATTATGAAAATAAGTCTCTATTCTGTTCTGCTGTTAATGGTTATTTATTAGGATTTATGAAAGATGGGTACTTAGATTCAAACTATTTAAATAAAATGGTTATTGATATTGATACTCAGAAAAAATGGGCATTTGAAAATGGAAAAATAACAGAAGAAGAGATGCTAACAATGGATGAATATAGAGCTTTGAGATTAAATACAAAAGATCAAGGGTTTTATAGAATAAAAGAGTTCACTCCTGTTGATGTTATGGAAGATGCAATAGTTGAAGTAGAGGTGATATAGTTGGAAAAATTCAAACCACGAAATATATTTAATGGAGCTTTTGCAAAACTCTATTTTGATGGTGAAATATTAATGGAAGCTAAAGCTGCAGAAGGAACTATTGAAGGAGATTATGAAGAAGTTCCTCTACCTGGAGGAACAAAAGGTCAAGTTTTAAAAGGAAGAAAAGGTGTTGGAAAATTTACTGTTCATAAGGTTAACTCTATAGAATTTAAAAAGTTTTTTGCCAATATGAAAGCTGGTAAAGTAACCGACTTTTCTCTTGAAGTAACCTTTGATGGACCACAAACATTAGGAGCAGAAAGAATTTCTCTTCCAGATTGTGAGTTTACAGGTAATTTAAATCTATTCAACTATTCAGTTGATTCATTAATTGAAAAAGAATTTGAATTTATATTTGACCCTAACACTGCTGATGTACCAGAAACTGTTTAAAAATTGGAGGAAATTAATATGGAAAATAAAGAAGTTAAAGATGAAAATAAAGGTTTAAAAGTAATAATATCTATTGCAGATGTTATAGCAAATGCTGAAAAATTAACTGAAAGTTCTAAAATAAGGAAAAAGAAAATGCTTCACTCTAAAAGATTAGAAGATTTAATTGGATGTGGAGGAATTGAGGTTGAAAGCGTTTCAAATAAAGTAATTTTTGAAGCTGAAACTAAAGAGGATGATATAAATGTTATGTATTATGGCGGTATGTATGTAGATCCAACTTATATTTTATCGAAAGGAATTTCTAGTCCTATACTTACTACTGACGAAGTTAGAAAAGCTTTTAAAGTTAATACAAATAAAGATTTATTTAAAAAAATATTCAATGAAGATGAAATTACAGAAATAGCAACTACTATTTTAAATTTAAAAGGTGGCTCTTTTACTGTTGAAAAAGAACTAAAAAACTAATAGGCTCTGACTTAACTTTAGCAATGTATGAGTTTTTTATACTCAAGGGACATAGACTAGATTATCTAATGTCTCTTAAAGGACTTGAAAAAGAAACTTTTAAAGCTATTTTTTTAAGACATCTTGATGCAGTTAATAAGAGCAATAATGGAGGTGGCCAATGAATGAGTTAGTTGGAGTTCGATTTCAAGTCGATACTTCAGAAACCGAGAAAAATTTTAGAAAATTATTTTCTACTACAAATAATCTCAATGATTCAATGGCTAGAACTATAACTGGTATAGATAACACCACTCAATCTTTCTCTAAGCAAAATACCGAAATTAAAGAGTTAGAGAACTTGTACGCTTTAACTGGTAAAGGATTGAAAAAAGCAAGTGAAGATTGGTATTTATTATCAAAAGAAACAGATGTTTCTAGTGAAAAATTAGAAGAACAAAGAAAAAAAATAAATGAAGCAAGATTAGCTCATCAAATGATGGGTGAAACACTCGAAAATAGTAAAAATAAATTAAAAGAGTTGAAAAAAGAAAGTTTAGGAGTTAATGAATCTTTAAAGATGCCAAATATGGATTTACTAAATCAAAAAAGTTTTGAATTAGCAAGAGGTTTTAATCATATTGGAACAACCTCCCAAGGAACTAGTGCTGATTTAATTAATTTAAAAACTAATATTAATATATTAGATGGCTTTGTTAAAACTTCTGAAAATAATTTGAAAAATTTAACTGCAGAATATTCTGAATTATCTCAAAAAACAGGAACAACTAATAAAGATTTAGAAAATCATAGAAAGAAGATAGCACAAGTCACTAGAAATCACACTGATATGACTAGTAGGCTTGATTATCTTAATAAAAAATTAGGTCAGAGTAGAACAGAGGTTAATAATTTATCAAATAGTGTTGATAAATCTGGAAATTCTTTTAAAGCAACAGCTGCAAAAATAACAAGTTACATTGGTGCTGCTGTTGGAATTAGAGAAGCTATTAATTTAGGTAAAAAAAGTATTGAAGTCAATTCTAATATGATTGAAACACAAAATAAATTTAATGTAGTTTATGATAAACACAGTAAAGAAGCTAATGCTTGGGCTAAAAATTATACGGATGTATTAGGTATATCTGTATTAAAAACAAAGGAATCTATGGGAGATATTCAAAATCTATTCACTGGTTTTGGAATGGATAGAAAAACTTCAATGAATATGTCTAAAGATATTGTTATGTTGGCAAATGATTTGGATTCATTTAATAATTTATCTTCAAGAGGTATTGATGTTCATAAGACAATGCAATCTGCATTAATGGGTGAATCAGAAGCAGCAAAAACATTGGGAGCATCTATATTAGAACCACAAATGAATGTTGCTGCGATGGAATTAGGATTTAAAAAATATTCTAATAAAATGGATGAAACTACAAAAATTATGATTAGAATGAAAGCTATTCAGATGCAGAGTAAAGACGCATTAGGTGATACTGCTAGAAACTTAGATACTGAAGTTGGAAAAAGAAGAAGATTAAATAAAGTAACTGAAGATTTTCAAATTATGCTAGGTGAGAAATTAATGCCACTCCAACTTAAATATTTAGATACCGGAACAAAAACAATACAGTTTTTAACAAAAAACTTTGATTCTATTGTTAATGTTAGCCAGGCTTTAGGAGTTCTCGGAGCTAGTTATGTGGCATTTAAAACTGGTGCTGTATTAATGAGTGGTTATCAAAAAGTAACTACAGCTTTATCTTTAGCACAACAAGGTCAATCAATTGTTACTGGAATTTTAACTTTGGCACAAACAAAGCTTAACGTTGCAATGGCTGCTAATCCTGTTGGAGTGGTTCTAGCTGGTATTACTGCTGTTGTTGGTGCAGGATATTTACTTTATAAAAATTGGGAAACAATTAAAGAAAAAGCGTATAGCTTA
>NZ_CAMQXC010000105.1 GCF_947038635.1 uncultured Cetobacterium sp.
GAATATAGATGAGCTGTTAGAAAGGATTGAGATAGATGTCAGAAGATAACTTTGATCCTAGAGTAGTTTTTAGTACAACAATAATTTATATTATAGCAATTAGTTTTGCAAATAAGTATTATCAAATAATTCTTATTTTACCTGTTATATTCTATCAGATGAAGTTATTTTCAACTGATTTAAATAAGTTAAAAAGAATTTTTAAATACTCAATGGGACTTCTTTTTTCTATGATATTTGTGAATTTACTTTTAATGGATAAAAATTTGGGCTATATATTTCTTTCTACTTTTAGACTTTTAGTAATTATATTTCTAGTTACTTCTATGGTCTCTAAAATGGAGATTAGAGAAATAGGATTTGTAATTGAAAAAATATTATTACCTTTAAAAATATTTAAGATTCCAGTTGAATCGATAGGAGTTATAACAGCTTTAGCATTTAAATTTATTCCTATGCTAGAAGAGGAAAGTAAAAGAATAATTATAGCTCAAAAAGCAAGAGGAATTGATTATAAACTAATGAGTATAAAAGAAAGAATAAGTAATATTACAACATTATTTTTTCCAGTAGTTATCTGCGGGATACAAAATGCAGTAAACTTAGCAATATCTATGGAAGTCAGAGGTTATGGAAATGGTATAAAAAGAACAAGATTAAAGAATTATAAATTAAAAAAAAATGATTATTTTTATCTTTTTTTTAGCTTTATGATTTCTGTTTTATTTGTTATATTTTGTTTAATTTTTTAAAAAAGCTAAGGCGACTCTTTTAGAGTCAATCCTTAGCTTTTTCTATAGCTGACAAAGCTAAAATTTCATTAGGATCATAAAAATTCCCCTTAATTTTAAATAGATTTATGGCAATTGGAAGTTCAGTACAACCTAAAATTATATTATCAATATTTTTTTTCTTAAAATTTTTAATTATATTTATTATTTTTTTAGGATTATAATTAAGTTCACCATTTTTAATAACATTATAAATTAAGTTCATAAGTTCTAAATTTTCACTTTCCTCTGGAAAAACAATTTCAATATCATATTTATTAAAAATGTTTTGATAGACATTTCCTTTTAGAGTTCCTGTTGTTGAAAATAAAGCTATTTTTTTAATATCAGGATTTTTTTTTAGAATAAATTTAGCTGTTTCTTCAATCATATTTAAAATTGGAATATTGATTGCTTTAGTTAAATCGTTGTAAAAATAGTGAGCAGTATTACATGGCATTATAAGAAAATCTGCTCCTGATTTTTCTAAAGTTTTAGCCGAAATAATAATCTCCTCTAACGGACTTTCTCCGATTCCTAAAATAGCAACTGTTCTATCAGGAATTTTAGTATTATTATCAATAATTATTGGAATATGTTCATTATCACATTTAGCATCGCTAGCTTTAATAATTTTTGTAAAAAGATCTGCCGTAGCTAATGGCCCCATTCCCCCTATAATTCCAATTTTTTTCATAGAAATTCCTCCTGAATAAAAGATTAACTATTATAATAGTTACTTATATTAGCATTTTCATTGATTTCTCCAATGATTAAAGATTCTTTAGATGACATAATAACCGTGACACCAGGGCCATGACCAGATTTTATGCAGTTAGAGTGAACAACTACACCAATGGTAACAGAACCTTTTAAATATCCTATTCCATATGTGTTATCACAATCTTCTAGAAGAACTAAATCACCAAATCTTAACTTATCTATTCCAAATTTTTTATTTTCTTCAGAATCAGCAGTCATAATATCATAATCACCATGAGATGCAGAAGCGCTACCTATTCCTGAACCCATTAAGTATGCTGGGATTTTAGTTACAATAGGTACAATAAGTTTATTATTCTCTATTTTTATGTTTAATTTTTCAAATAAATTAGGGTCTAGATTCATTACAGAGATTTTAGGATGAGTTAATAGTTTAAATCCTTGACCGAATCCTTTAATTTGTATTTTATCTCCAATAGACAAATTTTCTAGAACATCTTCAGGAAAATCAATAATAACATTGTCTATTCCACCGTGCTTACCCGTAACCCATCCTTTTTTACCTTTAGCATCACCGGTAATTACTTTAGCTTCATTTCCAATACAAGAAAGATTCATTAATGCGTTAGATTCTTTTTCTTTAGAATGATGTATAGAAACACAGGGTTCAACATGATCTCCAGAGATATTCATGCATGAATCACCAACTTTAAAGTTATAAGTAATTCCACATGTTCCAGGTAAAATCTCTGGAACTCCTTTAGAGGAAATTTTATACCCTGCAAAGATTGGGTGTCTAATCTCTCCTTGTAATGATATTTGTACAACTTCTTTTTTATTTGTTTTCATCAATAACTCCTTTTATCAAAATTTATAATTCAATTTCATAAAAACTATGATGTCCCATAGGACTAATTTTAAAATTTTTAACTTTCTTATTAATTCCAACATTATATTTAGGATAGTAAAGAGGAATTAGTGGAACATCTTCTTTGATAATTTCTTGAACTTTAGAATAAGCATTTAATCTAACTTCTCGATCAGTTGTTTCTCGAGCACTATTTAAAAGCTGATCAACTATTGTATTTGAATAGATAGTTCTTCGACCAGCACTAGGATCTGTTGCAGTATTAAAGACAGGATATAAGCTATAATCAGCATCACCCGTAACATTTCCCCAACCTAATATTATAATTTCGTGCTCCTCTCTAGCTGTACCTTCTAGAAAAGCTCCCCATTCTAAAGACTCAATAGATGATTCTATACCAACATCTTTAAGCTGAGATTGGACTATTTGCGCAATTTGAAGTCTTGTTGCATCATCATTTGTCCATATTTTTGTTTTAATCTTATTTTCTAAATTTTCACTTTTTATAATCTCTTTACTAAGGTTAGGATTCCATTTTATTGGCTCAATTGATTTGTCATATCCAAAAACTCCTTTTGGAACAGGTGAATTTGCTTTAGTTCCAGAGTTTAAAACAACAGCTTCTATAATATCTTCAGAATTGATTGCATAGGCTATGGCTTTTCTAATATTTTTATTATTAAAAGGAGCCTTTAAAGTATTAAAACCTAAGTAATTCATTCCAAATCCAGTATCTTCCAAAAGAATTAAATCTTTATTTGATTTGACTTGATTAATATCTATAGGAGCAATATTGATAGACATATCTAGTTCACCAGTTTCTAATCCAATAACCCTATTAGTTGCTTCATTTACAACTTTTATATTAATTTCATCAACTTTAGCAGGATTTTTAAAATAATTATTATTTTTACTTAAAATAATTTTATCTCCTGGAATCCAATTAGAAAGCTGAAAAGGACCTGTTCCAATTGGATTTTGTCCGTATGAATCACGATTTTGAATAACAGCTTTTTCATTTAAAATCAAACTTGCAGGATGAGCTAAATGATAAAGCATAGGAGCAAATGGATTAGATAACTCTATCTCTACAATATAATCAGATATTGCTTTAATTGTTTTCATAGGACCAACTATATGACTAACTCTAGGCGAGCTTAACATTCTGTTAAACGTAAATACAACATCTGAAGCTTTCAGCTCCTCTCCATTATGAAATAACACACCTTTTTTTAAGTTAAATTGATATTTTGTTGGTGAAATCTCTTTCCAACTTTCAGCAAGATTAGGAACAATATTTAAGTTTTCATCAACACTAACAAGAGCATCATATATTTGAATCATTACTCCTGCAGAGGGACTATCGTTAGTAGCATGAGGATCTAAGCTTTTAGCATCAGCAGATTGTGCAACATTTAAAATTTTTCGATTCTCGTTAAGAGTTGTATTATTTTTTTCTCCACAACTGATTAAGAGCAAAAATGATGTAAATATCCCAAATAAAGATTTTTTCATAAAATACCTCCCCTATTTATTTAAAAATTGTTATAATGTTTGTTAGTATAACATAAAGAATAAGAGATAAATAAATACTAATTTCCTAACTTATTTATCGTAAAAAAATATAAATACTAAAAAGGAGAACTTTTTTCTATGGATATAAAACAATTAAAGTATTTTTTAGCAATTACAGAGGAAAATAGCATCACAAAAGCTGCAAAAAAACTTCATATTTCACAACCACCCTTGAGCCATCAACTAAAAATTTTAGAAGAAGAGATTGGAAGTAAACTTTTTGATAGAACAACAAGGAATTTAGAGATAACAGAAGTTGGGGAATTTTTAAAAAATAGAGCGATTCAAATACTAGAGTTAATGAATGAAACAGTAAAAGAAATAAAACAAAATCAAGAAGAGTTAGAGGGAGTTTTAAAAATTGGATTTGTTGCTTCTTCAACAGCTGCATTAGTTCCAAAAGTAATACCAGGGTTTTCTAAAAATAATCCTGAAGTAAAATTTGAACTAAAAGAAGGGAGTACATATAAAATTTTAGATTTATTAAATCATGGAACTATAGAGATTGGATTTATACGCACACCTTTTAATTCTGAAGAATTTGATTGTATATATCTGTCTAAAGAACCAATGATAGCACTTGTAGATAAAAATAAATATTTTCAAGAAGTTAATGAAATTGACATCTCTTTTTTAGAAGGGTTACCACTTATAATAGATAAAAGATTTAAAAAAATAATTGTAAATGCTTGTTATCGAAAGGGATTTATTCCAAATATATTACTAATTGGTGAGGATAGTAGAACTTTGATGAATTTGGCACAACAGGGAATGGGGATTGCAATAGTACCAGAAAGTTCAAAAAATCTAATATTTAGAGAAAACTCTAAAGTTATAAAAATAAAAGATGAAGAGTTAGAAACACAAGTTGTTGTTGCTTGGTTAAGAAACAAAAAACTGTCTTCAGTGGCAAAACATTTTTTAAAATTTTTAAAGTAATATTTTGAATTAAATATAAAAGGTTACCATAGACTAAGTAACCTTTTAAAATAGTTATTAAAATGCATAAGTAAATCCTGAATAGAAAGTTCTTCCATTAGCTGGATCATAAAGAATCTCATTATTGGAAATACCTTCTTGATCATAGTTGTCTCTATCTAAGATATTATTAATACCTCCATATATTTTTAGTCCGTTATTAAAGACATAATTAAGGCTTAAATCAAGAGTTATAAAACTTTGAGCCTCATACTTATTAGCTTTATCTAAATAGTATTTATCCTTGTAATTAAAAGATAATATAGAGCTAAAATTATCGGTAAAATTGATAAGTGTTCCTAAGTTAGCATTTATTTTAGGAGTATATGGAACTTGATTTCCCTCTGAATTTGAATTTTTAGAATCTTTTTTAATTTTAGCATCTATGTAAGCTAAATTTTCAAAGAAAACAAACTTTCCAAAAGTTTGTTCTAAATTTAATTCAACACCTTTTCGCTCAGTTTTACCAAAATTACCATAATACCATTCTTTACCATGAGAAATTTCGTTATAATAGATTTCATTTTTAGTTTTTCCAATGAATCCATTTAAAGAAATAAAACTTCCAAGAAGATAGTCCTTAATTCCAATTTCTAAAGTTTGATTTGTTTCAGGCTTTAAATCATTTAATATATAATCAGTCCCATCTTTATCTTGAAACTCTGTTGGAGCAGGAGTTCTAAAACTTTCTTCGAAACGAGTATAGATATTACCAGTATCAGAATATAAATAATTTATCGCAAACTCATAACTATCGTTATATGTTGATTTTTTTATGTAGTCAGTTTTTAAACCGGTATCTACATAGCCACCATTAAGAAAAATTGGCTTAACCTTATGGTAGTAATGACTATTTTTTGTAGTATTATATTTTGTCCACTCTCTTCTATAGCCTTGCAAAAATTCAAATTTATCAATAGATGTTTTATTAAAAATATAAACTCCATTACTCTCTTTTTTGCTAGATAAATTATAAGTTTTATACATATCCATAAAATTATCAAAATCTCTTTTACTTTTTTGTTCTTTATAATCATATCCTAAAATTAAGTAGCTATTCTTCATATAATTATATTTTAAAGACGGATTTATTTTTAATTTTTCATCAGTAAAAGTACCAATATTGTCAGCATAATAATTTCTATAATCAAATGGATTTGTTATAGATCCAAAATTTGCATATGTAGATTCCTTTGTTGTAACATCATTAGTATTTTTTTGATAACTTCCATTTAAATTGAATTCAAAGTCATCACTAAATTTTTTATTGTAGTTGAAAGAAAATTCATCTCTTCTTAAATCAGATTTATCTAAGATATCTCCAGTTGCATCTAAAAGAGGATAGCTATTATTTGAATTATTCTTTAAATATGAGCCATCAAAATCTACTCCAGATTGAGAAGAGTTATCATTTAATTGTTTTTTAGTTAAAAGGTCGGCTGTTTTATTTTTTTTATTATAGTAAGAGTATTGTAGTTTTAATTTGTCTGTTTTACTTAAATTAAATAAAGTTGTAAAATCAACATGTTCTGAATTAAGTTTTTCATCATCTCTATTAGTATGACTATTTTCTTTTGAATAATTTAAGATGAAAGACATAGAAGCATTTATTTTAAGAGAAGTTCCAATATCAAAGATATTTTCCTGTTCACTACCATATCTATAGCCAATATACCCACCAGTTTTATCCACAGAAGATTTTGTAATAATATTGACAAGACCACCGGTAAAACCATCGCCATGAAGTACACCATTACCACCAGGTAAAATTTCAATTCTTTCAATTGATGTTAAAGATATAGAATTTAAAGGTAGTGTTCCATGATTTATATCGACAGGATTAATAGATGTTCCATCAACTAAGACTTGAACGGTTGCTTTTGAGTTAATACCGCTACCTCTCATTTGAATTGATTCTCCCACAGAATCTCTTGTAATAGTAATTAAAGGCGAACTATTTAAAGCTTCAGCAACATTTTTAAAATTCTTTTCAGAAATTTCTTCTTTTGTTATTACTTGAATATTTTTTGGTGTATTTTGTATAGACTCTTCATATCCAATGGAAGATATAACACTTTTTTCTAAAAATACTCCGTTCTCTTCTATTTCCATAGAGTAATTTAAAGTAGAAATTAAAATTCCCAATAAAACAAAATATTTATTCATAACCCCTCCTAAATAAAAATATTTGTACGTCAAAGTAATATTAGCACAACTGATTTAAATTTGCAATAAAATATATTTAAAAAATAAAATATTTGATAATCAAAATAAAATGTGCTAAAATAGTATAAATTATATATGGAGGATACTTATGAGGAAAAAATTATATTTAATATTAGGATGTTTATCTTTGGTTTTAGGAGCTATCGGAGTATTTTTACCTCTTTTACCAACAACTCCCTTTGTACTTTTATCTGCATTTTTATTTGAAAAAAGTTCTGAAAAATTTCATAGATTGTTATTAGAAAATAAAATATTTGGAAAATATATAAAAGATTATACAGAGAAAAAAGGGATAACATATAAAAATAAAATAATTGCAATAAGTGTAATGACTTTAGGAATGGGAAAAGGATTTCTTTCAATGCAAAATATATATGGACGTGTATTTCTTTTAATAGTATATTTAGTAGTTTTTACTCATATTTTAAAATTAAAAACATTAAAAGAAAATTAAATTATAGAAGAGTTAATTTTAAAGCTATATAAATTTATGAAATGGTAGATTTTATCTGCCATTTTATGTTTTATCAATAGATTTAATCGATAAATTAGTATATAATATAATGTATTTATATTGTGAGGTGATTACTTTGAAGTGAGTTAATTGAGGATGGAACTTTTAGGTTAAAAGTTAAAAATTTATTTGGCAAAGTGTTGTCTTAAAATATAAGTTAGGGAGAAGTACGGAATGAAAAAAATATTATTTTTACTAATAATTTTATCAACAATTTTATTAGGAAAGGATATCAAAACTAATGAATTATTAAAAAATCTTAATAATCCTGAATGGATTATAATTGATACAAGAGATAGTAACGAATATAATGGATGGAATTTATCTAATCTAAAAATAAATGGACATATAAAAGGAGCTACTGATTTATCAGCTAATTGGCTAAAGACAAAATATTTAAGCTCTAATAAT
>NZ_CAMQXC010000106.1 GCF_947038635.1 uncultured Cetobacterium sp.
TAGTAACTCTATATTTTTCTGTCAAATATTTTTTTTTAACCATTTTTTTAACCATTTTTACTTTTTTACACATTTGTAGAATTATATAAAAATGTGTATAATAATTGAAGAAAAAAATAAAAATGGGGTGATTTCTTTGAAAGAAGTTATTAAAAGAGATGGATCAACTGTAAACTTTGATAAAAGTAGAATTGTTAGAGCTATTACTATGGCTTTTAATCAAAAAGAAAAATTAGTTAATACCGATCTTATTGAGAAAATAGCGTCTCAAATAGAAAATCTTGATACTCCTAAGATGCATGTTGAGGAAATCCAAGATATTGTTGTAAAAAAACTTATGGGATCTTCTGAAAAAGATATTGCACTTTCTTATCAAGAATATCGTACTGTTAAAAATGAGCTAAGAAAAAAAGAACAAGTTATATATAAAAAAATTGGCGAATTAATCGATGCATCTAACGAGGATATGTTAAATGAAAATGCTAACAAAGATGGAAAAACAATCTCTGTACAAAGAGATTTATTAGCTGGTATTTCATCGAAAGATTATTATTTAAATAGAATTCTACCAAAGCACCTAAAAGAAGCTCATGAAAGTGGGAGAATACACATACATGATTTAGATTACCTTCTTTTTAGAGAAACAAATTGTGAGTTAGTTAATATTGAACAAATGTTAAAAGGTGGATGCAATATTGGAAATGCTAAAATGTTAGAACCTAACTCTGTTGAAGTTGCAGTTGGACATATCGTACAGATTATCGCTTCTGTTTCTTCAAATACTTATGGTGGATGCTCTATTCCTTACCTTGACAGAGCACTAGTTCCATACATTGTTAAAACATTTAAAAAACATTTTGCAAAGGGATTAAAATATATCGAAAGATTAACTCAAAATGAAATTAATTTAATTCTCTCTACAACTGATATTAATTACTCTAACGAATCTTTAAAAGCAAAATATCCAAATGCTTTTGATTATACTGTGGACATGACAGAGGAGTCTGTAAAACAGTCTATGCAAGGTTTAGAATATGAAATCAATAGTTTATCTACAGTTAATGGTCAAACTCCTTTTACCACTATAGGAATAGGAACTGAAACATCTTGGGAAGGTAAATTAGTACAAAAATTTGTATTCAAAACTAGAATGGAAGGATTTGGAGCCAAAAAAGAAACTGCTATATTCCCTAAAATTGTTTATGCTGTTTGTGATGGATTAAACTTCAATCCTGAAGATCCAAACTGGGATATATCTCAACTTGCTTTTGAATGTATGACAAAGTCTGTTTATCCCGATATCTTATTCGTTACACCAGAACAAGTTAAAAATGGTACTGTTGTTTATCCTATGGGATGTAGAGCTTTCTTATCTCCTTGGTGGGATGAAAATGGAAATGAAAAATATTCAGGTAGATTTAATATTGGAGCCACTACAATTAACTTACCTAAAATTGCTATAAAAAATAGAGGTAATGAAGCTGGGTTCTACAAAGAATTAGATGAAATTTTAAATCTTTGTAAAGAAAATAGTATATTCAGAGCTAAATATTTAGAAAATACTCCTGCAGAAATTGCCCCAATTCTTTGGATGGCTGGTGCTCTTTCTGAGAAACAAGCTAAAGAAACAATCAAAGATTTAATCTGGGGTGGATATGCTACTGTATCTATTGGTTATATTGGTCTTAGTGAAGTTTCTGAACTTATATATGGTAAAAACTTTGCCTTAGATGAAGAATCATACGATAAAACATTTAAAATTTTAGAATATATTTCTAAAAAAGTTAAAGAATTTAAAGATGAAACAAAATTAGGATTTGCTCTTTATTCTACACCTTCTGAATCTCTTTGTGATAGATTTGCTCAAATAGATTTAAAAGAGTTTGGTCCAATTGAAGGAATCACTGATAAAGAGTATTACGATAATTCTTTCCACGTTTCTTCTAAAATTAAAATAAATCCTTTTGAGAAATTGAGATTAGAGGCTCCTGGACATACTTTAGCAGCAGGTGGACATATCAGTTACATTGAAACTGATTCTTTAAAGAAAAACCTTGAAGCTGTATATCAAGTTTTAAGATATGCTCAATCAATTGGAATTCACTATATGGGAATTAATCAACCAGTTGATAAATGTCACATCTGTAACTTTAACGGAGAGTTTTTAGCAACAGAAAGAGGATTTGAATGTCCACAATGTGGAAATCATGACTCTACTAAAATGAATGTTATAAGAAGAGTATGTGGATACCTAGCTCAACCTGATTCTAGACCTTTTAATAAAGGAAAACAAAAAGAGGTTATAAATAGAGTTAAACATATGT
The DNA here is from genome assembly GCF_947038635.1 of uncultured Cetobacterium sp. Lineage (GTDB taxonomy): Bacteria > Fusobacteriota > Fusobacteriia > Fusobacteriales > Fusobacteriaceae > Cetobacterium_A. The sequence goes on from NZ_CAMQXC010000106.1 coordinate 2,325, forward strand.
AAAATGATGGGAGATTGATTATGAATTATTCTGGTATTAAGTATACAGATATGATTAACGGGGAAGGTATTAGAGTTAGTCTTTTTGTAAGTGGTTGTTCACACTATTGTAAAGATTGTTTTAATTCTGATACTTGGGATCCAAATTATGGTTCTCTATTTACTGAAGAAATTGAAAATGACATTTTAAACTATTTTAAAAAATATAATAAAAGTATAAAAGGGTTGTCTTTATTAGGAGGAGATCCTACTTATATCAGCAATATAGATACTCTTGTATCTTTTATAAAGAAATTTAAAAATCTTTTTCCAGAAAAAGATATCTGGATTTGGTCAGGTTTTACTTGGGAAGCCATTATTGAAAGTCCAAAACTATTGTCTCTTATAGAGCTATGTGATATTTTAGTCGATGGAAAGTTTCAAATAGAAGAAAAAGATTTAAATCTTAAATGGCGTGGTAGTAAAAATCAAAGAGTCATTAATATAAAAAAAAGTTTAGAGTTAAAAGAAACCATCAAATATATAGATTAAAAAAATTCTAGAGGAATAACCCTCTAGAATTTTTTTATACCTATTTTTTCTTTACATATTTTAATGTATCTAATGCAACTGCCATAACTATTATTAAACCCTTTATTATATATTGCCAATATGGATTTACTCCTATAAAAGTTAATCCATAGTTGATTACAGTAAAAATTATAACCCCTATTAATACTCCTGGAACCGTTCCTACTCCTCCTGAAAACGAAACTCCCCCTACAACACAAGCTGCTATAGCATCCATCTCATACATATTTCCAAGGTTATTTGTAGCACTTCCTACTCTTCCAGCCTCTAACATTCCACCAAAAGCATAAAATATTCCTGATAATGTATAAACTAATACCAATGTCTTCTTTACATTTACACCTGATACTTTAGCTGCTTCAGGATTTCCTCCTACTGCAAATAAATTTTTTCCAAAAGTTGTCTTATTCCATAAAATCCATATAAACAATACTGCTAATGCTGCATAAATAATCAGATAATTAAATCTAAATCCTGCTATTGTAAAATAACCTTGAGCAAAATTAGTAAAACTCTTTGAGAATCCTGCTATTGGTGAAGCTCCAACATAATCATAATATAAAGAATTTGCACCATAGATTATAATCATCGAACCTAGTGTCGCAACAAATGGAGTTACATTCAAGTACGCTACAACAAATCCATTTAAAAATCCAACAAATGCTCCAATAATTCCTATTATAACTATAACAGCTGGAATTGGTAATGTATCTAAATTAGGAAATACTTTATTTACATTAGTCATTGCTTGTAATAACGTTGCCGAAATTACCGCTGATAACCCAACTTGTCTTCCTACAGATAAGTCTGTTCCTTGAGTAACTATTATTCCTGCTACTCCTAAAGCTAATATTGTTCTAACTGATGATTGAGTTAATATATTTCTCATATTTCTAAAACTTAGAAAAGATGGTTCTTTTATAATTATTCCTGCTATAAGTATCAGTAATACTAAATATAATCCTCCATCCAATAGAAGTTTTTTTGTATCTTTACCTTTAAAAAATTCCATTTTTTCCTCCCGTAACTTATAAATATAATGATGCTAATTTTAAAATCTCTTCTTGACTTGTTTCATGAGTATTTACAATTCCCGCTACTCTTCCATTACTCATAACTAATATTCTATCTGTAACACCTAAAAGTTCTGGCATTTCAGAAGAAATCATAATTATTCCTTTTCCTTTATTTGCCAAGTCTAACATTAACTGATAAATTTCATATTTAGCCCCTACATCTATACCTCTTGTTGGTTCATCTAACATCAATATATCTGGACTAGTTAAAAGCCATCTTCCTATTATTACTTTTTGTTGGTTTCCACCTGATAAATTTCCTATCGGAGTTTTTTGATTTGGCGTTTTTACTCTCATTGAATCAATAACCCATTTCGTATCTCCATACATTTTAGAAGAATTTAAAATTTTATTTTTCCCTTCATAATTGGTCATATTAGATATTAAAGAGTTAAATTCAATATTTAACTGAGGAAAAATTCCTGTAGCTCTTCTTTCTTCTGTTACAAGCGCGAAACCATTTTTTATAGCTTCTAAACTAGTTTTATTTTCTATTTCTTTTCCATTTATTATTACTTTTCCACTTTCTCTTTCTCTAATTCCGAATATAGTTTCAACTATATCTGTTCTTTTCGATCCAACCAATCCTGCTACTCCAAGAATTTCTCCTTTTTTCAGTTCAAAACTTATATCTTTTATAGACGGTTGATTTTTAGCTGTTAAGTTCTCTACTTGAAGTACCACTTCTTGAGGAATATTTGTTTTTTCAGGAAACCTTTGAGTTAAAGATCTTCCAACCATCATACTTATTATCTCATCAGTTGATAATCCCTCTAAACTAGTTGTAGCAACCCATTGTCCATCTCTTAGTATTGTTATATCATCACAAATTTCTTTTATTTCCTCCATTTTATGAGATATATATACAACACCACAACCCCTATCTGTAAGTTTTTTGATAATCTTAAAAAGATGTCCAACTTCTTTTTCTGTTAGAGAGGAAGTAGGCTCATCCATTACTATTATTTTAGAATTATATGAAAAGGCCTTTGCTATCTCAACCATTTGCATCTGTGATACAGATAATGTTGAAACTTTCGCTTTTGGATCTACATCAATTTCCAACTCTTTAAATATTCTCTTTGTATCTTCATACATCTTTTTATGATCTACAAATATCCCTTTTAAAGGATACCTCCCTAACCAAACATTGTCCATTACAGTTCTTTGTAAAACTTGATTTAACTCTTGATGAACCATTGACACGCCATTTTCTAAAGCATCTTTAGCTGAAATAAAATTAACTTCTTTTCCATCTAAGAAAACTTTTCCCTCATCTCTTGAATAAATTCCAAATAAACATTTCATTAAAGTTGACTTTCCAGCTCCATTTTCTCCCATTAAAGCATGAACTGTATGAGGTCTTATTTTTAAATTTACCTTATCTAGAGCTTTTACTCCGGGAAAAGACTTTGATACTTCTGTCATTTCTAGTAAATATTTTTCCATACCCACTCCTTAAAATCTAAATATTTTATAAAGAAAGGGAGGCTCATACCTCCCCTACACACTACTTTTTAAAATCTTTTAAATTGTCTTTATCTACTCCTACATAAGGTACTCTTAATACTTTATCTTTCAATTCCCATTTTGTTCCTTCTGTAGGTTTTTTCCCTTCAGCTAAATTTTTTGCAATTTCGTATGTTGCTTGACCTTGATTCATTCCATCATTAAGTACTGTTCCAGCAACGTCTCCATTTTCAACCATAACTAAAACTTCAGCCAAAGCATCTACTCCAAATACAGGAGTTTTTGCTTTTCCATTAGCTTTTAATGCTTCAACAGCTCCCATTGCCATTCCATCATTATTTGCAATTACAACCTCTATTTTCTCACCATTTGGACCTGATAACCATGCTTCCATCTTATCTTTTGCCATAGCAGCATCCCACATTCCAGTGTCCATATGTAATTCTTGTGTTTTTATTCCTTTTTCATTTAAAGTTTGTGTTACATATGTTGTTCTAGCTTCTGCATCTGGATGTCCAGGCTCTCCTTTTAAAAGAACATATTGTAATACTCCATCTTTATTTAAATCCCAAGCTGGATTTGCTGTCCAATGTTTAGCTATTACTTCCCCTTGAATAACTCCTGATTCTTTTGAATCTGTTCCTACATAGTAAGCTTTATCATAACTTTCCATATCTGCTTTAGATGGTTCTTTATTATAAAATACAACTGGAATATCTTCAGCTTTAGCTTTTTGGATTATTGTTGAAGCTGCTGCTGGGTCAACTAAGTTAATTGCTAATGCATCTACTCCTTTAGCAATTAAAACATCTACTTGATCGTTTTGCTTAGATTGGTCATTTTGTGAATCGTTCATTAAAACTTCAACATTTTTATCGTTTTTTGCTACTTCTTCAATTCTTTGTCTAACTGTTGACATAAAATTATCATCATAACGATAAACTGTCACTCCAATTTTTGTTGGTGCTGCTGATGCCATTGTCGTAAGAGCTAATGCTCCTAATAAAACCGAAACTCTTTTCATAAAACCCCTCCAAAATTGTAATTATATGAAACATATTGTTAATTATACTTTATAATTAAACCCAATGTCAAGCATATGAAAAAACTAAAAAAGAAGTTTTTTTCCTAAGTAAAAAAACTTCTTTTTTATCACCATTTTTTATCTTGACTTTTATTTTTTTATATGTTACATTCAAAATATAAAGTGTATCTGTAGCTCAGTTGGATAGAGCAACTCCCTCCTAAGGAGTAGGTCATGAGTTCAACTCTCGTCAGGTACACCATTTTTATTCTAAAACTTTTCTAAATTTTCTTTTAGTATTTTTATATGATTAAAATCTGTTCCACAACACCCACCAACAATATCAACTACACTCACTTTTAGCAATTCATTTATATCTTCTATAAATTTTTCTATGTCTCCATCAGAATTTGGATGAAATGATACTTTTAAATTTGTTTCTTTTTTAAATTTGTTTAATGTCTCCATAATCTCTTTTGTTAATTCACTACAATTAATTCCTATTGAGATAATATATTTATTTAAAAATTTTTCATATACATCTATAAGTTTCTCACCAGAATAAAGTTTCCCATCTTTATCAACTGCAAATGAAATCATAATAGGTTTTACTAACTTTTTATCTTCCATTTGTTTTTTTAATAATTTTAAACTCTCTAATCCTTTATCTAAGTTATAAATCGTTTCAATCAAAACAATATCTACATCGCTATCTAAAATTCCATCTATTTGATCTTTATCTGGTAAACAAAAAGTTCCAATACTTTTTTTATTATACTTGTCGGCAACTTTTTTACAAATTCTTCCTCCTATTAGTGCATATTCATAGGCTTTCTCTTCATTTTCGCCATAACTTTTTAAAGATTCTTTAGAACAATTAAATGTATTTGCTTTTAAACAATCTGCTCCTGATGCTATATATTTTTCATGTATTTCAGTTATTAATTCTGGTTTTGTACAATTTAATTTTTCTCTACACTTAACATCTATTTTGTATATATTTGAAATTGTTGTTCCCATAGCTCCATCTAATAAAATCATATCCAAAATACCTCCTTTTAATTTCTCTTTTATTATATCTCAAGAAAATTCAAAAGTAAAAAGAGTATTTGGTTTAGAGGTTAAAATTTTAATTAAACTTACATCAGAATAGGAACTTATAAACGTAACTTTAGCTATATTTTTCATATTAAATATAGTTTGATTTATTTTTATATTTCTAATATAAACTCTTTTTTTTTCTGAAAAAGCAACCTTTAAAGTTGTTATAGTTCCACCTTTTTTCCCAGTTTCTAAAATTAATAATTCCTCTGTTAAATAAGCTTGAATTCTATTTCTTTGAAGAAGATATATTCCTTTTACTTTTAAACTAGGTGGTATCTCAGATAAAATTGTTCCACCATTATCTAAAATTTCATTCGCTAAGCTTAAATGCTCTTTTGGATAAATTTCACTTCCTAATCCTTGACCTAATATAGCTATATTT
>NZ_CAMQXC010000107.1 GCF_947038635.1 uncultured Cetobacterium sp.
TTCTGACTATTTTCTCTATTCGGTTGTTAATGTCCTTATCTTTTAACTTTCGTCTACGGTGTTTCCCGCTGACAAAAATAATAATACCATTTTTTTTACATTATGTCAACAAACTTTTTTATTTTTTTATAAAATTATAAAACTCTATTAATTCTTCTACATATTTTACTCTTTGAGAATAGTCATTAGGATATTTTTTTTGAGCTTGAATATCTATATAACTCTTTATATTTTCAGGAATTTTAGATTCTTGAATCACTTTTTTATACACTACTTTTTTTTCTTCATTTACTTTTCTAATCTCTTCATTTTTTTTCTCTTTTTTAGAAACTTCTTTTACATCATAAAAAAAATGTTTATAAATAATTTCATAATCTGTTCCATATTTTTTTTCCAATCTTACAACTTCAGTTTCTATCTTTTCTTTTGAAAGTCCCTCTTTTTCTCCCAAAGAAACTATTCTTTTATATGCTCTTTCCTGATCTCTAACATATATGCTCGAATTATCTTGAGTATATGAATTTTTTTCAATATTATTATTAACTCTTTCTGGAACATTGGCTATTAAAAGTGTTGATACTATAAAATATAATAAGAATTTTTTCATCTTCTTCTCCTTCATATTAGATATTGTTTATAAAAAAATTTCCTTGTAAGAATAATTCTTACAAGGAAATAATATTTCAAACTTAATTTCTATTATTATTTATAGAATTAGAAGTTTACTTTCATACCAGCGAATGCATATGGTTGCCATCTCCAGTCATTAGCTGAAGATTGGTTTTCGTTATCCCAGTTTCTATACTCTGCTCCAACTCCTCCGTTTAAAGAAACAGCAGGTGTTAATTGGTAGTTTACTGATACATCTAATGCTGTATATAAACTATATGTATTCTTTTCTGTTGTTGATGCTGGAATAGCTAATGCAGTTGATGTAGCTGCTTTTGCTGGTGAGTATCTTTCGTATTGTCTAAAGATGTATGGGTCATATCCTCCAACAAAGTTAAAGTCTACGTTTGTCTTCTCTCCTGTATATAATCCAAATGTTCTATATAAGTAAATCTCCCATGTTACATCAAATGATCTTTTCTTAGTTGATGTAGCTGATGTTTTAAACTCTTGGTTATAGAAGTTTTGATCTAAGTATAAAGTTCCATCCCAAGTAAATCCAAATGGTAAGTTACCTGCATACTCAATATCTAATCCAATTGTATTTAAATAGTTTCCACCATTATCTGCTGCCATTGAGTGATATACATTTGGTGCTAAAACTATTTTAGATAATAATCCACCTTTATTTTGGTAAGCTGTATATCTTAACATATATTCAAAGTTTTGAGAATCATTTTCTTCATCTCTATATTGTAATCTAGAAGTTAAAACATCATTGTGCTTATAAGAGTATCTTAATCTAGTTTCAGTTCCATAAGCTTTTCCTACTCCTGTTACTGAATCATCTTTAGAATCTAAATTAGTATAATCTCTAACTCTTCCCTCTAGTCTAGAATTTTCTGTCATTTGAACTCCAAATGTTGTTTGAAGTCTTGCTCTATTGTTTGCTCCTCTATTCCAAGTATCTTGGTTAGTATCTGATAAGTTTCCTAGAGCATTTCTTACAATTTTATCTCCATGCCCTTCAGTTTCTCCGTACGCTCTGTACTCTAATCCGATGTATCCAGATGGTCTGAAAGCTTCCTCTACTACTACCTCTTCAACCACGTCTGCTACTACTACTACCTCTTTCGATACTTCTACTGGTGCTACCACAGCTTCTTTTGCAGATGCAGTTGCTCCAACTACTAATAAAGAACCTAATAAAAGTGCTAACTTTTTCATATAAATTCCCTCCAGTTATTATTTTTTTTAGAAATCCCCGTTTTTGAATTTCTCCCGTTACCTAGTTTATACAATATTTTAATCTTTTTGTAAATATTTTTTTATTTTTTTCCAAACTTTTTACTCACTTTTTACGTCTACTCTGTTTACTCTTAAATCATTTTTTTAATTAAAAAATCATTTTTTGTAAAATAACACTTTATTTTTCATTATTTTTTCAATCCACACTTCACTGAACTTGTAGTCATTAACTTTTTAATATATATTTTTTTTATCTTTAAATTTATTATATATATTTAATTTTTCATATCATAAAATAAAAAAAAGCAGATACATAATTGTATCTGCAATAATTTTTCTGAATAAAAAGCGATTATCTCTTTGAGAATTGAGGAGATCTTCTTGCTTTTCTCTTTCCGAATTTCTTTCTCTCTACCATTCTTGAGTCTCTTGTTAAGAAACCAGCTTCTTTTAAAGCTCCTCTTAAAGTCTCATCAGCTTCTAATAAAGCTCTTGATAATCCATGTCTGATAGCTCCAGCTTGACCTGCATTTCCTCCACCGATTACATTTACTTTAACTTCAAACTTGTCTAAAGTTTCAGTTAAGTTTAATGGTTGCTCAACGATTTTAGAAAGTAACTCTCTTCCACCGAAGTAGTCTGCCATAGTTTTTCCGTTTATTTCAATTCCTTTTCCACCAGGAATAAGTCTTACTCTTGCTACTGAAGTTTTTCTTCTTCCAGTTCCTCTATATTGAATCATTTCTGCCACTGTCAATCCCTCCTAATTAAAATTCTACCTTTACTGGTTTTTGTGCAGTATGAGCGTGCTCAGCTCCAACAAATATTCTTAATCTTGTTAACTGCTCTCTTCCTAATCTGTTCTTTGGAAGCATTCTCTTAACAGCTAGCATTAAAGCTTCTTTAGGATTCTTTGCAAGAATCTCTTCTAATCTTCTTTCTTTTAATCCACCAGGGAATCCTGAGTGACTGTAGTAAACTTTATCTGTTAATTTCTTTCCAGTTACAGCAATCTTCTCGATATTTGTAACGATTACGAAATCTCCTCCATCAATATGTGGAGTGTAAGAAACTTTATCTTTACCCATTAATTTTTTAGCTATTTCTGCAGCTAATCTTCCTAAAATTTTTCCTTCTGCGTCGTATTGAACGAATTCTCTAACAACGTCTTCTTTTCTTTGCATTGCAGTGTATTTCTTCACGTTTTTTTTCCTCCTCGAAAATAGTTATATTTTTTAATATAACGAACGGCGTTCCTTTGTGGGAAAGGATTTATTATACCTAGATATTATATCTATTTTTTCCTTTTTTGTCAATTACTTTTTGAAGATTCCTAAAGGTTTTCCTAGTGGTAAAAACTCTCTTCCAAAAGTTTTATTTAAAACATTTGCAGCTGATCCATAGAATGACATCATAGCTATTGCAAACTCTGATACAGCAGCTAATGTATGCATTGCATGAGGAGCAATTCCAAATGTTGTTCCAGCTAATCCGATAAATAAGAAATCAATTAATATAAATATTATTAATAATGTTTTATTAGTTTCAATAGCTCCAACTGTCATGTATAGTGTGAATATTAAATATCCTATAAATACAAATCCAAAAGCTTTAGGATCTGCTGCAGCTTTCATAGCTTCACCAAATACTCCAAGTTGTATCATCCAGCTCATAGCCATTCCAAACCAAAAGAATGCATATCCACCAAATGCTGTAGTTCCAAATACATTCCCATGCTTAATATCATTTAAACAAGCTATTAACTGAACAAAAGCTCCTAAAAATATTGCCCAAGGAATTACTAACGATACTCCACTTACAATTCCGAACTTATTTGCTGATGCTACTAATGTAACTATTGCAAGACCTAATAGTCCTAATGCTGAAGGGTCTGCTACTTCAATTTTTACATGATTGTTTTGATTCATTTTCTCTTTTCTTACTCCTTAATTAATTTTTTTACGCAAGGAGTATTTTAACCTTTTCATAAAACTTTGTCAACAAATACTTAACTTTATTTATTTTTTATATTGTTAATGCTGAAGCTCCTTTTATTCCTGCATCATTCCCAAGTTCACCAAGTTTAATTTGAAGATTCTCAATTGTTATTCCTAGTGCATAATTTGGTAACTTTTCTTTTACTTTATCTAACAGAATATCTCCAGCTAAAGCTACCCCTCCCGATAAAATTATTATTTCTGGATTTATAATATTTAAAACATTTCCGATTCCCATAGCAAGATATTCCGAAACATAATCTACTATCTCCAAAGAAAACTTATCTCCTTTTTTAGCAGCATCAAAAACATGTTTAGCTTCTAATTTATTTAAATCACCATCTATTAATCTATAAAGTTCATTATTTTTATTTATTTGTAATCTTGATAAAGCTTCTCTTATTACTCCTGTAGCTGATGCATAAGCCTCAAAGCACCCTTTTTGACCACAACCACATACTTTCCCATGCTTTTCTAATTTCATATGGCCAATTTCTCCACCTGCACCAGTAGCTCCTGAAATCAGTTTACCATCTATAAATATTCCACCACCTACTCCTGTTCCAAGTGCTATTGTTACACTTTTAGAGTACCCTTTTCCAGCACCATATAAAGTCTCTCCAAGAGCTATTACATTAACGTCATTATCAAGTCTTGTTTTTACTCCTGAAATCTCTTCCATTTTTTCACTAATATTTATATTTTTTTCCCAAGGAAAATTAGCAAAAAAACCAACTTTTTTTTGATCAATAACTGGTCCTGGTATCCCCATACCAATTCCTTTTATTAAATCTCTAGTTATATCTAGTTCATCTGATAACTCTAAAACAGTAGACCAAATTTTATTCAGAGTATAATCTACTCCCTCTATTGATTCTGTTTTTATACTTGTACTTTTTAGAATATCTCCATCTGCATTTAGTATTCCAATTTTACTATTAGTACCACCAATATCTATCCCTACAAAATATTTCATAAAACTCCCTCCTAATTATAAATATTTTTATATTTTTCTTTTAAATATTCTATATAATACTCTGGATTTAACTCCTCTCCAGTTACTGAAATCATAATTTCTTTTGGTGTTTTTAATTTTCCATATCTATGAATTTTTTCTCCTAACCATTCTTTAATTTTTTTTAACTCTCCTCTTTCTAACGCTCCTTCTATATTTATATCCTTTTTCATAGCATTTAAAATTTGAAGAGAATAAACATTTCCTAAAGCATACGATGGGAAATATCCAATAAGACCACAAGACCAATGAACATCTTGCAGCACTCCTTCTGAATCTGTTGATGGTATCACTCCTAAGTATTCATTCATTTTCTCATTCCAAATTTTCGGTAAATCTTTTATTAAATATTCTCCCGATAAAATCCCTTTTTCAATTTCATAACGCACCATTATATGTAACGAATATGTTAATTCATCGGCTTCAACTCTAATTAAAGATGGTGAAACTTCATTTATTCCTTTATAAATCTCTTCTAAAGATAATTTTGATAACTCATTATATTTAAATTTACTTTTCTCTAAAATTCCAAACCAAAACTCTTTGCTTCTTCCAATAATATTTTCATAAAATCTTGACTGAGATTCATGAATCCCCATAGAAGCTCCATCAGATAAAATTGTTTCTTTTAACTCCTCAGCTACTCCCTGCTCATATATTCCATGTCCTCCCTCATGAATAGTACTAAAAACACTTGAAAATGGAAGGTTTTTTAAATATCTTGTTGTTAATCTAACATCATCTTTATTCACTGTTAATGTAAATGGATGAGCACTTTCTGATAAAGTTCCCTTTTCTAAATCAAACCCTATATATTCTAATATCTCTTTGGAAAATTTTTTTTGATCACACTCTGAAACTTCAAACTTTATTTTCTTTTCAAAATTTCTTTTATTTTTATTTATTTCCTTTAATAAAGGTACAATTTCATTTTTTAATTCTTCAAAAAAATTATCCAATTTTTTTACATTCATTCCTTTTTCATAATCATTCAAGATTTCTGAATAAACATCATCCTTTATTCCTCTATATTCTATGAATTTTCGATTAAAATTGAAAATTTGCTCTAAAATAGGAGCAAAACTTTCAAAATCATTATTTTCCCTAGCTAATTCCCATATCCCTTGAGCTTTAGCTGTAAGCTCCGAATACATTTTATACTCTTCACTTGGAATAACCTTTATTTTTTCAACTTCCTCTTCTAAAATTTCTATCTCTCGTTTCATTATATTATCTAATTTTTCTTCATTTTTTTTCAAATCTTTTAATGTCTCTAAAAACTCTTTAGAAGTAGTTAAATTATAGCTCTTTAAACTTAATTCTCCTATCATTTCAGAGATCAATTTATAACCACCTTTTGGTGCTTGGGTTTCCAAATCCCATTGAAGTAAAGCTAACATAGAATCTATTATTTTTTTCTCTTTTATCATTTCTCTGAATTTTTTTATTTTTTCTTCCATAATTCCACTCCTTTACTCTTTTTATTTAATTATATTGAATTTTTCTCTCTTTAACAAGAATTTTCACGTTCTATTGATAATTTTAATAAAATAATGTAAACTTATATGTAAAAATATAATAGTATAAAAGGAGCTTTTATGAAAAGAAGTATATCAGGTATTCAACCTAGTGGAATATTACATTTAGGAAACTATTTTGGAGCCATGAAACAATTTATAGAAAACCAAGATAAATACGAAGGATTTTATTTTATTGCTGATTATCATTCGCTTACATCTCTTACTGACCCAAAAGCACTTAGAGAAAACTCTTATAACATAGTTTTAGATTATTTAGCTTTAGGACTTGACCCTGAAAAGTCAACTATTTTTTTACAATCAGATGTTCCTGAGCATACAGAGCTTATGTGGTTACTTTCTAACATTACCCCTGTAGGACTCTTAGAAAGAGGACATTCATATAAAGATAAAGTTGCTAAAGGATTTACACCTAATACAGGACTTTTAACTTACCCTGTTCTTATGGCTGCTGACATACTTATGTATAATGCTGACATTGTTCCAGTAGGAAAGGACCAAAAACAGCATTTAGAAATGACAAGAGATATTGCACTAAAATTTAATCAACAATATGAAGTTGAACTTTTCAAACTTCCTGAACCTCAAATTTTAGAGGATTTAGCTGTTATTCCTGGTACTGACGGACAAAAAATGAGTAAATCATATGGTAATACAATTAATATGTTTGCATCTAAAAAAGAGCTTAAAAAACAAATTATGAGTATTGTTACTGATTCTACCCCTTTAGAGGAACCAAAAGATCCAAATAACAATATCGTTAAACTTTACGAACTTTTTGCAACTAAGGAACAAGTTGAAGAGATGAAAAATAAATTCATTGCTGGAAACTATGGATATGGTCATGCTAAAACTGAACTTTTAAATGCTATACTTGAGTATTTTAAAGATGCTAGAGAAAAAAGAGAAGAATTAGTAAATAATATGGAATATGTAGAAGAAGTTCTTGCTAAAGGAGCAACCAAAGCTAGAGAAATTGCTAAAGCGCAAATAACTGCCGCTAAAAAAGCTGTCGGATTAATAGGAAATGCATATAACAAATAAAAAAAGACAGTGAAAACTGTCTTTTTACTTTTTTTATGGCGCACCCGAGAGGAATCGAACCCCTAACCCCCTGATCCGTAGTCAGGTGCTCTATCCAATTGAGCCACGGATGCATATTTGTCTATAAAAAAAAGGTAGTTACTCTACCTTAAACTGCTTTTATAATGGCGGTGAAGGTGGGATTTGAACCCACGGTACGGGATTAACCGTACTCTCCCTTAGCAGGGGAGTGCATTAGGCCACTCTGCCACTTCACCATCCTTTATGGCGGAAGGTCAGAGACTCGAACTCTGAAGTCTTGCGACGCCGGTTTTCAAGACCGGTTCCTTACCA
>NZ_CAMQXC010000108.1 GCF_947038635.1 uncultured Cetobacterium sp.
CAGTTAAGTATGCAAATGAAGTTAAAAAAAATAAAGAAAAATCTCTTGTAGCTGATATTGATGTAAAAACTATGACTCATGAACAGGGACATCTTCCTGAATTAACTAAGAAAAGATTTTGGTCAATTATGGTATTAATAGGGATTATAGTTTTGTTAATATTAGGTTATATGCCTTGGTATGAAATCAAATTTGCAGATGGATCTAACTTTCAAGATATTATAAATGCACCGATATATTTATTAGCAAAAATACCATTATTAGGAGATATACTAGGAGCTAAGTATATAACTCCTCTTGGAGATTGGTATTTTGGTGAATTTTCTTTTGTATTCTTTTTGGGATCAATTTTAATAGGATTTATAAATAAAATTCCTGAAGATAAATTTGTAAAGGAATTCGCATCAGGTGCGAAAGATTTATTAGGAGTTGTATTAGTTTTAGCAATAGCTAATGGAATATCTGTTTTGATGGGAAGTAAAACTTCAGGAATGTCAGTGACATTTGTATATTGGATTCAATCAGCATTGCAAGGAATACCAGCATGGGCATTCTCAGTTGCTACAATTTTAGCATACGTTGGAATCGGATGTTTCTTACAATCAACAAGTGGTGTAGCAGGAATAACAATGCCTATACTTGGAGCAGTAGCAATGGCATTATTTCAAAATTCCAATGTAGGAGTTATAGGTGGACAGATAATGTTGATATCAGCATTTACATTGGGTATAAATTTTATGTCTGGAATTTATCCAAGTGCAACAACCATGGGAACTTTAGAGTTATTTAATGTTCCATATGATAGATATTTAAAATTTGTATTAAAGATATTTATAACAATGCTAGCAGCAGGATGTATATTAATTTCAGTATCACAATTTTTAGGATTAATTTAATAAAAAACACAGAGGGTTTATCCTTCTGTGTTTTTTTTGATTAAAAAATACTAGAATGGCGGGTCATATTTTACTCTAAAAAAATTTGACTTTATAATACTGAAAAGGTATACTTTGATTGAATATCAAATAAAATGAATTTTAGGAGGCAAAAGAGATGAGTAAAATAGTAGTAGTTGGAGCAAATCATGCTGGAACAGCAGCAATCAACACAATTTTATCAAATTATCCAAATGAAGAGGTTGTAGTATTTGATAAAAACTCAAACATTAGTTTTTTAGGATGTGGAATGGCTTTATGGATTGGAAAACAAATTTCAGGACCTGAGGGATTATTCTACTCTTCTAAAGAAAAATTAGAGTGTAATGGTGCTAAAGTTCATATGGAAACTGAAATTAAAAAAGTAGATTTTGAAAATAAAGTTGTATATGGAATAAATAAAGATGGTATTGAAGTGTCAGAAAGTTATGATAAGCTGATATTATCAACAGGTTCATTACCAATAGATTTACCAATTCCAGGTAAGGATTTAAAAAATGTTCAATTTGTTAAATTATATCAACACGCCGAAGATGTAATAAAAAAATTAGAAAATCAAGACTTAAAGAATATTGTAGTAGTTGGAGCAGGATACATAGGTGTTGAATTAGCAGAAGCTTTCCAAAGATGTGGAAAAAATGTGGAACTAGTTGATTTAAGTGATAGTTGTTTATCAGGATATTATGACTCAGAATTTAGAGAAATGATGAAAGAAAATCTTGTACAAAATGGAATAAGTGTAAACTTTGGAGAGAAAGTTTTAGAACTAAAAGGAACAGATAAAGTAGAAGAAGTAGTAACTGATAAAAAAACATATAAAGCAGACATGGTTATTTTAGCAGTTGGATTTATACCAAATAATATTTTAGGAAAAGATTCTTTAGAGCTATTTAGAAATGGTGCTTATAAAGTTGACTTAACTCAAAAAACAAGTTTAAATGATGTTTATGCTATAGGAGATTGTGCTACAATATATGATAATTCTATAGAGGATACAAACTATATAGCTTTAGCAACAAATGCAGTTCGTTCAGGAATTGTTGCAGCTCATAATGTATGTGGAACAGAACTTGAAAGTATAGGAGTTCAAGGATCAAATGGAATTTCAATTTACGGATTAAATATGGTTTCAACAGGGTTAACACTAGAAAAAGCTACAAAATTAGGGTATGATGCTGTGGCAACAGAGTTTGCAGATTTACAAAAACCTGGTTTTATAGAGCACGATAATGATAAAGTATTTTTAAAAATAGTTTACGATAAAAATACAAGAAGAGTTTTAGGTGCTCAAATGGCATCAAGACAAGATATTTCTATGGGAATTCATATGTTTTCATTAGCAATTCAAGAGAAGGTAACAATAGATAAAATAAAACTATTAGATATATTCTTCTTACCTCATTTTAATCAACCATATAACTATATTACTATGGCAGCATTAGGAGCGAAGTAGAACATATAGATAGATGAAGTTAATAAAAATAATATACTTTCTTGACATGTAACTAGAGATATTAGATAATAGAGTATAGTATCAGTTACAGGAGGAACAACAATGAGAAACAAAAGAATAATGGCTACGTTATTATTAACAACATCTTTATTAGGAGCATGTAGTTCGGCAACACCAACAAATAAAAAAACTAGTGGTACTGTAAAAGGTGCAGCAGCAGGTGCATTAATAGGTCAACTAGTAGGAAAAGATACAAAGGGAACTTTAATAGGAGCTGGAATAGGAGCTTTAGCAGGACTAGGATGGGGAGCATATAAAGATGCTCAATATAAAGAGTTCTTAAATGCTTTAAACAGTACAAATATAACAGTTACTAATAATAAAGATAATATAAATTTAAGATTACCAGGAGAATCATCATTTAAAAGTGGTAGCGCTGTTTTAAATGGTGGATTCTATGCACCATTAAATTCAATAGCATATATTATGAATAAATATCCAGAAACAAAAATTCAAGTTTCAGGATATACTGATAATACTGGAAATCCTAACTCAAATTTAAATTTATCACTACAAAGAGCTCAAAGTGTAGCTAATTATTTAGCAGCACAAGGTGTATCACCGAGCAGAATTTCTAGCATAGGTTATGGAGATAGAAATCCAGTTGCTTCAAACGCTACTTCAGAAGGAAGAGCATTAAATAGAAGAGTGGAAATAAATATATTTCAACAATAATTAAGAAAAGGCTTTTTAGCCTTTTTTTATTTATAGAAGAAACCTTTAAAAAAATGGTAGATATATAAAAAATAGAGAAGGTGAGTTAAAGTGGAGAAAATAAAATTAATGTTGGAAAGCTATTTAAAAGCTCCTGGAATTATAAAGAAATTAAAATTATCATGGGGATATTTTATAGGAGGAGTTGTAGGTATAATAATATTAATATTTTTTTATTGGCTTTCTGGTTATTTAGGAGATTGGATTTTTAAAAAAATAAATATTATTTTTGATGTCAAGAGCTATGCAGGATTATTTAGATGGCTTATTATTTTTATAATTAGAACAATAATGATAGCTATTGAATATTTCTTTTTTAAAACGATACTTTTAGGGATATTGGCTCCATTTTTTAGCTATATTTCAGAGAAAGTTGAAAACTATCAAGAAGGAACTGAATATAAATTTACCTTAAAAGAAAATTTGTATTTTATACTTAGGGGTATAAAAATAGCAAGTAAAAGCTTTGTAAAGGAAATAATTTGCACCTTTATTGTAATTTTATTAGGATTTATACCTATAGTAAATTTAATTGTTCCTATTTTAATTTTTTTAATACAAAGTTATTTTATATCTTATAACTTTGTAGATTACACTTTAGAAAGACGTAGATTTTCTCCGGAAGAGAGTGCCAAATTTATGAAGGAAAATAGAATGATATTTACTTTGGGAGGAGGAATATTTACATTGATATATTTTATTCCTGTTATAGGTATAGTTATAGGACCTATTATCAGTATTGTAGCTTTTACAATGACAACATTGAAAATTTTGAAGCTCTAAAATGTAATTAAGGAGCAAAAAAAAGCTTTTTAAGTATTAAAATAATCATTTTATTCTAAAAAAGTTATTTTTTTTCTGAAATAGTATTATAATCTATTGTGAAAAGAAATCAAAAAAAGGGAGGATTAAAATGATTAGTTTTATAGGATCATTAATAGCTTTAATTTTAGGTTATGTAATTTATGGAAAGTATGTTGAAAAAGTATTTGGAGTAAGTGAAAATAGAGAAACTCCTGCAGTGCGTTTAGCAGATGGAGTAGATTATGTTGAATTAGATTGGAAGAAAGCTTTTTTAATTCAGTTTTTAAATATAGCTGGATTAGGACCAATATTTGGTGCAGTAGCAGGAGCTTTATGGGGACCAGCAGCATTTTTATGGATAGTTTTTGGATGTATATTTGCAGGAGCAACACATGACTATTTATCAGGTATGTTATCTGTTAGACATGATGGTGCAACAATAGCGGAGATTGTAGGTCATTATTTGGGAGATAATGCAAAAAAAATAATGAGAGTATTCTCAGTTGTTTTACTAGTATTAGTAGGAGTTGTATTTGTAAATGGTCCAGCAGGAATTTTAGCAAGTATGACAAGTATAAATACATTGACATGGGTAGCAGTAATAGTAGCTTATTATATGTTAGCAACAGTTCTTCCTGTAGATAAGTTAATTGGAAAAATTTATCCAATATTTGGAGCATCTTTAATAATAATGGGAATTGGAATTGGTGGAGGATTAATTTTAAAAGGATATAATATCCCAGAAATTTCAATGGTAAATCTTCATCCGAAAGGAACATCAATATATCCATATTTATTTATAACAATAGCTTGTGGAGCAATATCAGGATTCCATGCAACACAATCGCCATTAATGGCTAGATGTATGAAAAATGAAAAAGAGGGTAGAAGAATATTTTATGGTTCAATGATAGCAGAAGGAGTTATAGCATTAGTTTGGGCAGCAGCAGCGATGACATTCTTTGGAGGAACAGAAGGATTAATGAATGCTGGTCCAGCAGGAGTTGTAGTAAACACAATATCAAACAGTATTTTAGGTAAAGTTGGAGGAGCTTTAGCACTATTAGGAGTTGTAGCATGTCCAATAACATCTGGAGATACAGCTTTTAGAAGTGCTAGATTAGCTATTGCTGATGCAATAAATTATAAGCAAGGACCTGTAAAAAATAGATTTATAATTGCAATACCATTATTTGCAGTAGGAATTGGATTATGTTTTATAGATTTTGCGATAATCTGGAGATACTTTGCTTGGGCAAACCAAACATTAGCTACAATAGCTTTATGGGCAGGAGCAGTTTATTTAGCAAATGAAGGGAAAAATCACTGGATTGCAACAATTCCAGGAGTATTTATGACAGCAGTTGTTACTACATATATATTAATCGCACCAGAAGGATTTAGATTATCAGAAACAATAGGATATGTAGTTGGTATAGTAGGAGCAGTAGTTGCTTTAGGATTATTCTTAAAGAAAATAAATAAAAAAGAGGTTATTAAAGCATAATAAAAAGGAGCTTAAAAAGCTCCTTTTTATTATTTTATAGTCAATATCTCTTTAAGTTCTTTTACTTTATTTCTACTAACAGGAATTTTAAAGTTACAGTTTGAAACTTTCAAGATATAGGTTCCGTTAAACCATGGTTCTACTTCAACAATTTTATCAATATTTACAATATAAGAACGATGTCCTCTAAAAAAGATATTTTCTGATAAAATATTTTCAAGTTGTGAAATTTTTAATTTAGATGTATACATATTAGATGCTGTAAAAATATGGGTTTCTTTTTCATCAGCTTCAATATAAAGAATATCATCTGTGGATAAAACAACCATTTTAGAATCTAAGTTTACAGTTATTTTTTTGATATTAAAATCCTTAATTAGATTTTCATTATCATTTTTATTAAGTTCTTCTACTAAATTATTTAAAACCTTTATAATTCTCTCTTCTGAATAAGGTTTTAAAATATAATCAAAAGCTTTAATTTCAAAGGCATCTATTGCAAAATCCTTATATGCTGTTATAAAAACTAATTTTATATTTTTATTAAATCGATGTATAATTTTACCTAAACTCATGCCGTCTAATTCGGGCATGTTTATATCTAAGAAAACAACATCAATGTTATTTCCTTCAATATATTTTAAAGCGTCTATGGGATTTTCAAACTCTTTATTGATTTGAAAATTATTGTTATTGTTAATAAAATACTTTAACTCCTCTCTAGCAGGGAATTCATCTTCAATAATTACACAATTAAGCATCTATTCCTCCTGATTTATATAAAATGATATTTTAGTTCCTTTTTCAAGTTTTTCAATTAATAAACCTTTACCATATATAAGTTTTAAACGATTATGAACATTTTTTAGACCAATATTTTTTTCAATTTTTTTATTAATATTATTAATAATATCTTGATCAATTCCGATTCCGTTATCTTCAATGGAAACTAAACATTTCAAATAAACTTTTTTTATAGAAATTTTAACTATTCCACTTTCTCTCTGTTTTAAAATACCGTGCTTAATACTATTTTCAACAAGAGGTTGAATTGTTAAACTAGGGATTTTTATTGTATCTAAATCTTCATCAAAATCATAAATAATTTCAAATCTATTATGAAAACGTGCTTTTTCAATATTGATATAAGCTTTAACTTGTTCTAATTCCTTTTTTATGGGAACTAGATTAACAGAATTTTCAAGATTATACCTTAAATAAGTTGACAAATCTATTATTATTTCTCTTGCTCTAGCTGGATTAAATCTTACAAAAGATGCAGTTGTATTTAAAGCGTTAAATAAAAAATGTGGATTTATCTGATTTTGAAGAGCTTTTAATTCAGCATCTCTAGCCATGGTTTTTAAATTTTCCATTTTACTAATTTCTAATTGAGTTGAAATTAATTGAGATAGACCAATAGCTAAATATTTTTTTCGTGCTGTAATATTTTCTTCATTTTTAAAATAAATTTTTAAAGTTCCAGAAACTTTTTCATCTTGAAAAAGAGGAGCAATTATACAAGATTTTATACCCTCTTCTGAATAGGAAAAATCATTAAATTCACTATTTCTGTCAAAAATTAAAATTTCACCAGAACTTAAAACTTTCTTTGTACCTTCGCTTTGAATTTCTCTATCTTTAAGACAAAGATTGTTATTTTTAGAAGCGTTAGCAATAATAACTTCCTTATCAGTTATAACTACAATCTCAGCCTTCAAAGATTCTAAAAGAATTTTACAAATATTATCTAAAGATTCTCCTTTTTTAAAGAAGGGTAGAGTTTTATTGGCAATTTCAAGAGCTAGTTTGGCTTGAGTTCCTGCTTCTCTTTCTTTTTCTTCTAAAATCTCTTCAGTAATTATAATGATAACAGCCACTCCAATTCCGTTTATAAAAATCATAGGAAGATATAAATTTTTTACAATATCTATAGCAAGGATTTTGTCTTCTGCAAAAAGAAGTATAAAAAGCATACTTAAATTTTCTACAAAAACACCAGCAAAAAATCCTAAAAGGGATCTATTGTTAGAGTTTGCTTTTTTATACAAATAACTTGTTATAAATCCACCAAGTATAGTAGCTATAGCACATGGAATAGCAGTTAGTCTACTAACACCAACAGAAGCTCTGTGGATACC
>NZ_CAMQXC010000109.1 GCF_947038635.1 uncultured Cetobacterium sp.
TTTCCAATAAAATCAGCCACATAATCATTAGCTGGAGAATAATATATCTCCTCTGGAGAGCCAATTTGAACTATCTCTCCATCTTTCATAACAACTATCTTGTCCGAAATACTCAAAGCTTCCTCTTGATCATGGGTAACAAAAATCATTGTAATTTTCAATTTTTTTTGAAGATATTTTAACTCTTCTCTCATATTAACTTTTAACTTTACATCTAAATTACTAAATGGCTCATCTAAAAGTAAAATTTTAGGTTTCAAAACCAAAGCTCTGGCTAAAGCTACTCTTTGTTGTTGACCGCCACTCAAATTTTGTATAGCAATTTTTTCATAACCTTCAAGACCAACTATTTTCAAATATTTTATTGCCTCATCTAACTGTTCTTTTTTCTTAAGTGATGTATATTTTAAACCATATCCAATATTTTCAATAACATTCATATGAGGAAATAAAGCATAATTTTGAAAAACTGTTGATATTGGTCTATCTTCTGGAGATAATTTTACAATATCTTCATTTTCAACCAAAATAGCTCCTCTATCAGGAGATAAAAATCCACCAATCAGATTTAAAAGAGTTGTCTTACCACAACCTGATGGTCCCAACAAAGTTATTAACTCTCCCTCTTCAACTTGAAGATTTATATTTTGAACTCCTTTTCTCTGTTCAAATATTTTATTTAAGTTTTTTATTTTTAAATACATTTTTCTCCTTTTAAACTCTATTTCTCAATAAATTTAATAGCCAAAATATTTATAAAAAAAGTAACAATTATAATAAAAATCGCAATTATTGATGCTAATCCATAATCTCCATCTCTGATTGTATTAAACATTTCGACAGTTGCTACACTCGCTCCTGGAGAAATCAGAAAAATAATTGCTCCTGTAGTCGTCATAGTTGTTGTAAATCCATTTATAAATGCTACCATAAAAGCTGGTTTTACAAGTGGAAAGATAATATCATACAAAACTCTAATTTTAGAAGCTCCTAAATCTTGAGCTGCTTTTTCTAAATTTTTATCAATTTTTGAAAAAAGAGAATTTCCAGCCTTGCTACCTATTGATATCTGTCTAAATGTACAATTCAAAATAACTATTGCAGCAGTTCCCGTAAGCATAATAGGCGATTTATTAAAAGCTAAAATATACCCTAATCCAAAAAAAGTTCCTGGGATTATGTACGGTAAAGATGAAAGAAATTCGACAAATTTCATAATTTTAATATTTCTTCGCTCTGTAAAATATGAGATTAGTATCCCTATACTAGCTGAAATAACTCCTGCAATCAAGGAATAATAAATACTCCTAATAAAGGTTGAATATTTTCCTAGTTTAAAAAGCTCTAAATATTCAAGAGTAAATTCAAAACCATTAATAGTATAATTATAAAATCCTGAAAGAAATATAGAGCTATATTGTAAAAACATTATAATTACAAAAAAAATAGAAATAATCTCTAAAAATAACTTTAAAAATAAGGGTGGGTCTAAAGAGATATTAGAAGTTTCTCCACCTTTTCCAGAAGTATAAAATTTTTTTCCTTTTTCTAAATTTTCTCTATAAAAATAAAATAATAATAAGGCTGGAAATACAAGAAGAGTTGTCATAGCTGAAGCTTTAGATAAGTTTCCTCTTCCAATTACAGTAAGGTAGGCTTCTGTAGCTAAAGTGCTATAATTTCCACCTATTATTATTGGTGTTCCAAAATCTGCTAAATTTTTAGTAAATAAAATAAAGAATACACTAATAATTCCTGTAAAAGAAAATGGAAATACAACTCTTTTTATAGTTTCCCATTGAGAAGCCCCAAGAGATCTTGAAGCAATTATAAGTCTTCCATCTATTTTTTTTAAACTTTCAACTAATAAAAATGCTGCAAATGAAAGTTCTCCTATTATTTGTAAAATAACTATTCCTTGCCATCCATAAGGATTGAGTTTCAATCCTAAAAGTCTATAAGTTATTAGTCCCCTTCTTCCAAAAAGAGTTATAAAAGAAAGACCAAATACAAATGGAGGCGAAACCATAGTTATCAATAGAAAATTATAAAGATATTTTCCAGTCCAAGACCTTGAAAAAACTATATAAAATGCTATACAAACTCCAATAAAAGTTGCTCCAACAGACGATACTAAAGAAGTAAATAACGTATTTTTTAAAAGTATATAATTTTCACTAAAAATTCCTTCATACATATTTAAAGTAAAAGTTTTATCTATAATAAAGCTTTCTTTAAATATCTTTATAATAGGAAAAAAGCAGAAGAGGATAACCCCTCCTGCTATTAAAAAAAGTAGTAAATAATATGATAAATTATCTAGTTGATTAAATAATTTCCTATTATTGTGCTTTATTTCCAAATTCATCATTCCATCTTTTTAAAATTTCTTCTCTATCTTCTCCTAGAGCGTCTATATCTATTTTTATAAGTTTATCTTTATTAATAGTTTTTACACTTTTTGGTATTTCTATATCACTTCTAACCATCATTCTAGGATCTTGATCTCTTATAAATTCTTGACCTTTTTTAGATAATGCCCAGTCTATAAATATCTTAGCTTCATCTAAATTTTCAGCATTTTTAAATATTGCCATTCCTGCAGGAACCCATGGAATCATATCTTCTGGATAAATAGTTGTAACAGGATATTTACCCTCCATAGAAATAAATTCTCCAGACATTGGAATAACAGCTAAAGCAAACTCTCCCGAAGCTACTTTTTTTGGTGGCTCTCCTCCTCTTTTAGCTAAAAAAGGAACATTTTCATTTAAAGATTTAAAATAAGTCCAAGCATTTTCTTCTCCCATTCCTTGGATCAGACCATTAACCATTGCGTAATTTGTTCCAGAAATAGCTGGATTTGCCATCATAACTTCATCTTTATAGATAGGATTTGCTAAATCCTCCCAAGTTTTTGGAGACGGTAAGTTTTTTTCTTTTAAAAGCTCATTATTTGTCATAAATCCAACAAGAACAAGTGAAATACCTGACCAATATCCATCTTTATCTCTATATTCAGGTGATATAAACTCTATATTATTTTTAGATTCATATTTTTCAAGAAGACCTTTATCTTTAGCAGCGATAAAACTATCTATTCCACCACCAAACCAAACATCTGCACTTGGCTTTCCTCCTTCAGCTTGAATTCTAGATAAAACCTCACCAGAAGATAAATCTAAAAATTCAACTTTTATTCCTGTTTCTTTAGTAAACTCTTGAAATATTTTTTCTTTATTTCCATAAGCAGCAACAACTTTTAAATTTTTTGCTAGAACTGACGTTGCTAAAGTTGAAAATACTAATAGTGTTGTTAATAATATTTTTTTCATTTTAAACCCCCAAAATTTTATCTTTCTTCAATCTCTTTATATATTCCATCAACATAAATCATAGGAACACATTCATTTGTTTTTATTGCCCTTATAAGTTCCGCTACATTTGTAACTGTGAATGGTAACTTTGTTGCAAATCTACCTACAGCATGTTGATGATGTGCGTCACTGGACCCAACTGCTTGAATCCCTAATTTTTTTGCTGTTTCAAAAGCTTTTAAATTACTAAGTTTATCTGTATTTCCATTAAATCCTTCAATTCCAGCTAATCCACGAATTGTATTTAAATTATTTTCAAGACCTCTGTTATTATTTCTAAATGGATGTGCAGAGATACAAACTCCTCCAGCTTCATTTACAAGATTGATAAACTCTTGTGCAGGAATTCTTCCTTCAGGAACCTTATCAATTCCAAAAGCAACAATATCTCCTTCTAAAGTTAAATATTCAACTCCAACAAATATAGGATAATTTAAATTTTTAGATAAAGTCTCAGCTTCTTCCTTTATTTGCATATCGTCATGGTCAGTTATAGCGATTCCATCAAGACCTTTCCTTTTTGCTTCTTCTATAATTTTTTCTAAAGATACGTGACTATCTAAAGAGTACTTACTTTCATGGATATGTAAATCCACTAACATAATATAACCTTCTTTCTAAATTTATTTTATAATTTATCACACTTGATAAAGGTAGTTTAAAGCAATCTCTTAACCTAAGAGAATAAATTGATCAAATTCAAGTATTTTTCATACAAAACCACCTCCAAAAATAAATTTACCTTTAATTATACCAAATAGAGCATAACCTCTTCAATAGAATAATATTAAATAAAAGGAAATAGTTTTTTTATTAGAAACTATTTCTAAGAACTTTTTTAATATTTTTATGGGAGGTTAATATGAAAGTTTTAAAATATAAGGATTGGCAAAATACTGTTGATACCTTAGGTATGTATATTCAAATGGTTGGAAAAGTTGCACTGGAAAGAATTCCTCAAGAACCAGAATGGGAATCTGCTATGCTTCACATTACACCAACTGGAATCTCCACTGGAAATATACCTTCTGAAAATGGTATGTTTCAAATTTCATTCAACTTTGTAAAACATCAGCTAATTATTTTAGATGAAAATGGAAGAGAAGTTATTACCCCTCTTAAGGATGGAGTTTCAGTAGCTCAATTTTATAAAACTTTTCTAAGTAAACTTGAATTTTTAGGTTGTCGAACTGACATCTACCCAATTCCACAAGAATGGAACTTCACAACACCTTTTGAAAAGGATGAAACTCATAAATCTTACGATAGAGAAGCTGTTGAAAAATGGTTTGAAATGGTTAAATATGCCTATAAGATTCTTAGTAAATTTGCTGCTCCATTTAGAGGAAGAAGAAGTAAAGTAAATTTTTATTGGGGTTGCTTAGATATGGGAACTGTTAGATATTCTGGTAAACTTCTCAATACAGATCCGTCTTTACCTGTTGGATTTAGATATGGTGTTGATGCTGAAGAAATTGAATTTGGATTTAACCTTGGAAATAATAGTATTGGAGAACCATACTTCTTCGGATTTATGTGGCCAAATAATCCTGAGGAGTATAAAAAAATTCCTCTTCCTGTTGAAAAATCGTATTATAATGATCAATTTATTTATAAATTAAGTGATTGCCTTGCTACTTCTAATCCTGAAGAATCTGCTATGAAATTTTTTCAAAGTATTTATGATGCATCAACTAAAGTTCAAGGCTGGGAAAATCTTGAATCTTATAATAAACCTCTAGAACTTCCTCCACAAAAAACTCGAAGAAGATATTAAAGAATATGTTAATGAAAAAGAGGCTAAAAATTTATTTTAGCCTCTTTTTTTATTTTATAAAATCTTTACTCTAAGGTATCTTTTTCTTTTTCCTTATCTTTTATTTTATAAATTTTTTCTTCCTCTTTTAAAGACATATCAACAGTGTAACCACCTTTTAAATAGATTAAATACCCTAAACAAACAATAAATATAAATGTAAGTACCACGTAGCCTCCTTACCTATAACCAGTAAGATACACTTCATTTTTTAGTAGAATAATTAATTGTCCTCTTTTTTCATGAATTTTAATATCTTTTTTAATCATAGTTTGTCCCCCGACAATTTATTTTTTAAAAACTTTATTTTAAAATATCATAATTTAAAAATTTATTCAATATACCAGTTTTTATTTTTTATTTATAAATTTTGAAGTTGAAAAAATTACAATTGATTCATAAGCTCTCAGCTTTATTTTTTTATCACTTAACAATATATCACTATAGTTTTTTATTAGAATCTCTTTTCCAATAAACTCTTCTGGGATTTCAATTTCAATCTCTTTCTCATAAAAATTATTTATAACTAAAAGTTTTTCATTTCCAAGTTGACGTATATATCCAAATATTTGAGAATTTTCTACGTACATAGGAATAAAATCTCCATGAGAAATAACTTTATATTTTTTTCTTAATTCTATCAAATTTTTATAATGATAAAAAACTGACTCTTTATCTTTTAAACTGTTTTCAACATTTATTGTCGAATAATTTTTAGCAACCTCTATCCATGAAGTTCCCTCAGTAAATCCTGCATTTTTACTCTCATTCCATTGAACTGGAGTTCTACTATTATCTCTAGATTTTTGTCCTAAAATCTCTATAGCCTCATCAACAGTTTTACCTTTTTCAAGAAGAAGCTTATAATTATTTAAAGCCTCTACATCTCTATACTCATCAATAGTTTCAAAATGTGGATTAGTCATTGCAATCTCTTCACCTTGATAGATATACGGTGTTCCTCTTAACATATGAATTGCTGTCCCTAACATCTTTCCAGATTCTTTTAAATAGTTTTCATTTCCAAATCTAGAAACAATTCTTGGTTGATCATGGTTACACCAAAATACTGCACTCCATCCATCCCCCTTTTCCATTTCAACTTGCCATTTGAAAAATATATCCTTTAAAGATTTAAAATCCATATCTCCTAAAGCCCACTTCTCTCCATTTGGATAATCTACTTTTAAATGATGAAAATTAAATACCATAGATAACTCTTTGTTTTCTGGTTTTGTATACTCTATACAATGAGAGATAGTTGTTGACGACATCTCTCCTACAGTTAGGCTTCCTGGATACTTTCCAAAAGTATTAGCTGTTAACTCCTTTAAAAATTCATGAACTCTTGGCCCATCTGTGTAAAATTTTCTTCCATCTGATGTAGCTGTTTCATAGTTATCATCTGGAAAATTTTGATTTTTTGAAATTAAATTTATCACATCTAATCTAAATCCATCTACACCTTTTTCTAACCAAAAGTTTATCATTTTATAAATATCATTTCTTAATTCAGGATTCTCCCAATTAAGATCAGCTTGTGTCACATCAAATAGATGTAAATAATATTTTCCCAATGACTCCACATATTTCCAAGCATTTCCACCAAATTTTGAAGCCCAATTATTAGGAGCTTTATCGGCAGTTCCCTCTTTCCAAATATAATAGTTATGATATTTATTTTTTGAGTCTTTTAAAGCTTCTTTAAACCAAAAATGCTCTGTTGAAGTATGATTAATAACCATATCCATTATTAATTTCATTCCTTTTTTATGCATCTCATTTAATAATTCATGGAAATCTTCCATAGTTCCAAATGTTGGATCAATATTATAATAATCAGCTATATCATATCCGTTATCCATCATTGGTGAAACATACATAGGAGTTGTCCAAACTACATCTACACCTAATTTTTTTAAATAATCTAACTTACTTATAATTCCTTTTATGTCACCTATTCCATCACCATTACTATCACAAAAACTTTTAGGATATATCTGATAAACTGTGGCACTCTTCCACCAATCTTTTTCTAACATAATTTTCCTCACTTTATTTTAATTTATATTTTTATTTTTTTGCAAATCTACCTTTACTTAAGATATAAGTAGCTATAATTGGTACAACAAAAGCTATTGTCATAGCTATAATATAGTTTATCCAAAATTTAGGTTGAATTGCTAAAAATGCTGGAAGTCCACCTATTCCTATTGAGTTAGCTAAAACTCCTGTTAAAGTTGAATAAATTGCTGCAAGAGCTGAACCAATCAATGCTCCATAAAAAGGATACATAAATCTTAAATTCACACCAAACATCGCTGGCTCAGTAACTCCTAACCACGCTGATATTGCTGATGATAGTGATAAAG
>NZ_CAMQXC010000110.1 GCF_947038635.1 uncultured Cetobacterium sp.
AGCTTTTGTTATGTATGTATGGCAGTACAGTTTTGAAATTAAGAAAAGATATCTTAAGTTTGTAAATTTAACTGATTATAAAGAAAATTTTAATGTTCTAAAAAATGATAGTGAATTACCTCTTTATGCAGGAAATGTAGTTTATCTTACAAAATCTAAGTTATGGAATCAAGTAGAACCCAAAGTTATATACTCAATATTTAATAATGAACCTAAAAAAGCTGATAACTATTGGTTTATAAATATAAATGTAACTGATGATCCTTATACAAGGGAGTATATTTTCAATAAAATAGAGGAGAATAGAATATTTGTAATAGACTTTAATTTAGGATTTAGAGTGTCTCAAGGAATAAACACATTGATGTTCCAAGTAATTCGAGATTTAATAAAGTCAGGAGAGGTTGTGTTTAAACCAAGAAATTATATGATAGATTATGAAAATTTAAAAGGGATTGGAAACTTTAAATTTATAATAATAGAAGAGGTATTAGCTTTAGAAAATGATTTCTCAGCATGGGATAGTTTTATAATATCAACTCAACTATTTATAAAAAAATTCACAGTTTCACCTCAAAAATGGTATGGAATTGATACTAGTGTTGTTGATGTTGAAAAAGTTCCAATTTTATTTAGTAGAGGACTACCTGATGAAAATATAAAAAGAATAAAGTAATAAAAAAGGTCGTATAGTTACGACCTTTTCTTTTGCTATGCTTTTAAATAGTTATATTCTTTCATTACTCTTTTAACATAGTTCTGAGTTTCTTTAAATGGTGGAATACCATTATATTTTTTAACATTTCCAATTCCAGCATTGTATGATGCTAGAGCTAATTTTAAATTATTATTTTGCTGTTCTAAACACCAAGCAATATATTTTGTTCCACCTTTTATATTAGCATTCATATCATTAGGATTAACTTTCATAAGTTTTGCTGTTTTAGGCATAAGCTGCATCAATCCTCTTGCACCAGCTGTAGAAATAGTGCTATGTTTAAAATCACTTTCAACTTTTATTATAGCAGCAATTAACTCTGGTTCAACATCATGCTTTTCTGAATTCTCAATAATACTTTTATATATATTAGTAGCAGTTTTTTCTGTAGTGGTATTTTTCTTTACGTAATCTTTTATTTTATCTGAAGAGTTGTTTTCCTGAGAGAAAACGCAGATTGTTAAAATAAAAAATAGCGCAACAAATTTAAATATTAACTTCAATAAACCTCACCTCTTGTAAAAAATATCACATAGTTATTATAGCATAAAAACCAATAAAATAAAAGGAAACCGCGAGTCAACTAAAGAGATTGACTACGATTTCCTTGACTACTTGCTTATTTGTAGATTAAAATTTTTTTTATTTTTTTTGCAATCTTAAGCTTTCTAAATGCAAATTTTCTTTTAAATTTTTTATTTTTCCCTCTTTTTGTTTCATTAAATCCTTGATTAAAAGATTTTTTAAATTCATAAAAACACCCCCAATTATAACTCCCTTAATAAAATATATACTATATATTTTTTAATAAATCAATATATTCTATATAAATATACGAGAAAAGAGACAAAAATCTTTTTTTGAGATAAATAAAATTATTATTAACGTTAAATTTACTGTAACTTAATTTTGCTTTAACATATTTTTGTTAAAATAAGTATATTTACATAATATTAGGGAGGAAGTAAAGATGATATTTAAAGGAAGTTTTGATAGCAATAAAAAAATCGAAAAATTAGAGTATAAATTTACGGTGTCAAATGATATAAATAGAATCTCTTTAAATTTAAATAAGGGACCTTTTGAACATATAATAATATCTTTAGAAGATAGCGAAGGAAGAACTAGAATTTTAACATCTTTCAAAACTACTAAGAAAAAATATTATTTAACAACACACTGGGAAAGTACATCTAATTGTTGTATTCCTGGAGAGTTACCAGAAGGTGAATGGAGACTAAAGATGTTGAAGAATTATATTGTAGATGGGGAATTTGAATTAGAGATAAAAATTGAAAATGGAAATCTGATAAAAAAAGAAAATATGAAAAAAATAACTTTAAAAGATTGTTATTTAGATACAAAAGAATGGTATGCAGGAGAACTTCACAACCATACAAATATATCTGATGGAAGTATATCTTTAAGAGATATAAAAAAAGAGTTAATAAAAAAGGAGGTTGATTTTATATTTCCAACAGAGCATAACAGTGTTTTAACAAAATATCCAGATATAGATATTCCTGTAATACCTTCAACAGAGCTAACACTAGATAACTTAGGACACTTTAATCTTTTTGGTTTAAAAAAGTTAATAGATTACTATAATCATATAGATGAAGATGATACCAAAGAGGTTTCATTGACAAAAATCTTTAAAGAGGTTAAAAAACAAGGAGGTTATGTGTCATTAAATCATCCATTTCACAACACCTCAAGAATGTTTTTAGGATTGTTTTATAACGTTGATTTGAAAGATTTAGATTTTGTTGAGGTAATAAACTCTCCAACGAGGGAGAATAATAATCCATACTATGATAAAAAAGCACTAGAAGCATTAGATATGTTATGGTGTGATGGGCATAAAATATTTGCAGTAGGTGGAAGCGATAATCATGGAGAGGTTTTAGGGGATCCTTTAAACTATATAAGATTAGATAAATACGAAACTAAAAATATTTTGGAAAATATGAAAAAAGGGCGAAGTTATATATCTAGAATTGGAGAGATAAAACTTAGAATGGAAAATAATGGGCAGATTATATATCCAGGAGATGAAGTTAATGGCGAGATCAGAATAAAGATACTTTCTTCACAAACTTTAATTTGGAGAGTTATAAAAAATGGAAAAGTTATAAATATGATTGTAGGACAAGAGATTAATATTTTTAATGAACTTAAAGAGGGAGAATACTTAAGAATTGAGGGAGTATCAGAAAAAGATGAACCTATGGTAGTAATAAATCCAATATTTAATAGTTTGAAAGAACCGAAGTTAGAAAAGTGGTTCCAAATAAAAGATAAAGTGTGGACAGAGTGAAAAAGTTACTTTGAATACTAATTCAAAATAATAAAAATAAAAAAAGTATTGATTTATAGTACAAAAAGAGTTATTATTGGTGTACACTAAAAAATACATTTATTAGGAGGCTATTATGTCATATGCTTTTTTCATGCCATCAATTTCTTATATGGGAGAGGGATGTATTAAAAATCTAGGAAATGAAATTAAATCGAGAGGTTTAAAAAAGTCTTTAATAGTAACAGATAAAATATTAGTAAATATTGGTTTAGTTAAAAAATTAACAAATGTATTAGATGAGAATAAAATAGAGTATATTATCTTTGATGAAACAAAACCAAATCCAACAGTGACAAATGTTAATGATGGATTAAAAATATTAAAAGATAATGGATGTGATTTTGTAATATCTTTTGGTGGAGGATCACCTCATGATGCAGCAAAAGGGATAGCTTTAGTAGCTGCGAATGGTGGAGATATTAAAGATTATGAAGGAGTAGATAGATCTGCACACCCTCAACTTCCTTTAATGTCTATAAATACAACAGCTGGAACAGCTTCAGAGATGACAAGATTCTGTATAATAACAGATGAAGATAGACATGTAAAAATGGCTATAGTAGATAAAAATGTAACTCCAATTATAGCTGTAAATGATCCAGAGTTAATGTTAGATATGCCAAAGAGTTTAACAGCAGCAACAGGTATGGATGCTTTAACACATGCAATAGAAGCTTATGTTTCAACAATTGCAACTCCAGTAACAGATGCATGTGCTGAAAAAGCTATAGAGTTAATCTCTAAGAACTTGAGAGATGCAGTATTCAATGGAAAAGATATTAAAGCTAGAGATAATATGGCTTATGCAGAGTATTTAGCAGGAATGGCTTTCAACAATGCTTCATTGGGATATGTTCATGCAATGGCTCACCAATTAGGTGGATTCTATGATTTACCTCATGGTGTGTGTAATGCGATTTTACTTCCTCACGTAGTTAGATACAATGCTGAGGTATCAAAAGAAAAATTAAGAAAAGTTGCGATACTTTTAGGAGTAAACCCTCATATTTTAAATGAGAATAACTCAGCTGATTTAGCAATAGAAGAGATTGTAAAACTATCAAATGACATTGGAATTCCAAAAGGAATAAAAGAGTTAGGAGCTAAAGAGGAAGACTTTACTATTTTAGCAACAAACGCTTTAAAAGATGCATGTGGATTTACAAATCCTAAGCAAGCTACTTTAGAAGAGATTATTGAGATATATAGAAGTGCAATGTAATTAATATAGATATTTAAAAAAGTGTCAGAATTTGTTTCTGGCACTTTTTTACTATGTAAAGAAATTATAGAAAAAATTAAATAAAAAATGTTAAAAAATTTGAGCTCAATTAATAAACATAGTATAATGAAATAGAAGCTTAAAAGTATTGCATATAGCAATATTGTAGAAAAAAATATAATTTTTAATAAAAAAGAGGTGAATAATATGATTTTAATGATAGATAATTTTGATTCTTTTACATATAATTTAGTTCAATATCTTCAAATGTTAAATGAAACTGTTATTGTTAGAAAAAATAATATTTCAATTGAAGAAATAAAAAAAATATCTCCAGACTTAATTGTTATATCACCTGGACCAGGTAATCCAGATACAGCGGGAAATAGCATTGAAATTATAAGAAAATTTAAAAATGAAATTCCTATTTTAGGAATATGCTTAGGACATCAGGCAATTTGTCAGGTATTTGGAGGAAAAATAGTCAAAGGGAAAGCTCCTGTTCATGGAAAAGTTAGTTCTATAAAACACAATTCAAAAGGAGTATTTTTAAATCTTCCTAAAAATTTAAGAGTAACTCGTTATCATTCACTTCTTTTAGAAAAAGAGAGTCTTCCTAATTGTTTAGAAATTACAGCAGAAACGTTTACAGGAGAGGTAATGGGAGTTAGACATAAAGATTATTTAATAGAAGGAGTTCAATTTCATCCAGAAGCAATTTTAACCGAAAATGGAATTGATATGTTAAAAAATTTTTTAATGGAGGCTAAAAGTGCTAATAAAAGAATTTGATCTCGAAATTGATCCTATAGATATATTTGAAAATTTTTTAATGGATGATACTCCAATTTTTTTAGACAGTCAGAAAAATGAAAATGAACTAGGACGTTATTCTATAATTGCAAGTAATCCTTTTATAAAATTTTCTAGCAAAAATAGTTTTATAACTATAATTGATAAAAAAAGTGGTACAACAAATTCTTTTAAAGGTGACTCTTTAAAAGAATTATCGAAACTACTTGAAAAATATAAAATTAATTATAATGGACCCCTTCCATTTATAGGTGGAGCTATGGGGCATTTCTCATATGAATTACTTCATGAAATTGAAAATATAAACTTAAATCAGATTGATGATTTAAATATTCCAGATATAAATGTTGGAGTATTTAATGAAGTAATTGTTATTGATAATGTTTTAAAAAAATTATATTTAGTAATAAATGATTTTATACCAGATGCTAATAAAAATATTTTATTAATTGAAAAAAAACTTAAAAGTAAAGCTTTAGGTTCTAATATATTTTTTGATAAAAATATACAAATAAAAAATTGTATTTCTAAAGAAGAATATTTAAAATGTATAGAAGAAGTGAAGAAAAATATAGAAAATGGAATTGTTTATCAGATTAATTATACACAAAGATTTCAATGTGAATTAAATAAAAGTCCATTTACTTTATATAAAAGACTTAGAAAGACAAATAAAGCTCCTTTTGCAAGTTTTCTATCTTTTAAAGATTATGAGATAGTTTCAAATTCTCCTGAAAGATTTATAAGAGTTCAAAATAAAAGAATTGATACAAGACCAATAAAAGGAACTATAAGTAGAGGAAAAACTCAAAAAGAAGATGAAGAAAACTTTTCGATTTTATCTAAAAGTGAAAAAGATCAATCAGAACTTTTAATGATTGTAGATTTAGAAAGAAATGACTTAGGGAAAATATGTGAAACAGGTACCATAAAAGTTAAAGATCTTTTTTATATAGAAAAATATTCTACAGTTTTTCAACAAGTTGCTAATGTCGAGGGAATACTTAAAGAGAATATAAAATTTGACGATATTATGAGAGCAACTTTTCCAGGAGGGTCTATAACTGGAGCACCTAAAATTAGTGCAATGGAATTAATTGGAAAGTTAGAAAAAACAACTAGAAATATTTACACAGGATCAATAGGTTATATTAGTTTTAATGGAAACATAGATTTAAATATTGTTATAAGAACAATTTTATGTAAAGAAAATAAAGCTTATTTTCAAGTAGGTGGAGGAATTGTTTGGGACTCTGATGCTGAAAGCGAATTTGAAGAAAGTTTATTAAAGGGTAAAGCATTAAAAGAGGCATTGTTATGGCAAGAGAGATAAAGAATATTCCAGATGGATTTTTATATGGATATGGATTATTTGAAACAGTAAAAATAGAAAATAAAAAACCTCTTAATTTAGAAAAACATTTTAAAAGATTGTCATCTTCAGCTAAAATATTAAATATAAATATGGATTTAAATGATATTCAATTTAAAAATTTATTCTTAAATGAGATAAATTTACATATTGAAAATAATTATATTTTAAGAATATCTGTTGTAAAAGATAATAACTCTACAAAGTATTTTTTTAATAAAAGAGAAAATGTATATGATTTTAAAAGTTATGAAAATGGATTTAAACTTAAGATTTCATCGATAAAAAGAGATAGAAATTCAACTATAATTTATCATAAAACTTTAAATTATATGGAAAATATTTTAGAAATTTCAAAAGCTAAAGACAATGGATATAATGAAGTTTTATTTTTTAATCAAGAAGGATATTTATGTGAAGGTGCTATAAGCAATATATTTTTAATAAAAGATAAGATTGTTTATACTCCTAATTTAAAAAATGGATTACTTAATGGAATTATGAGGAATGAAGTTATAGAAAAATTAAATAACAATAATATTGAGGTTAGAGAATCAGATATAGATATAAAATTTTTATTAAATTCTGATGAAGTTTTTATAACAAATTCAATAGTTGGGATAATGAAAGTTATTCAAATAGAAAATAAAAAATTTTCAACTAAACATGTTGAAAATCTAAAAAAGATACTATCTTTATAATTTAGGTTGATGATGATTGCTAAATAATACAAAAGAGAACGATTTTAAATTGTTCTCTTTTTTATTTGAAATTTTAACTTAGGCATTAAGAATACTTTTTACAATTAATTTACTAATAATTTATTTTATATTAACAAGAAGGTGTTAAAGTAAATTAGAATTAAAGTTTTAGGGAGGAGAAAGGATGAAAAAAATTGTTTTATTAGCAACACTTTTATCAACTGTTTTAACTTATGGAGAAACTTTACAAGAGATTCAAGAGAAAGCACAAAAAGAGGGAGAGGTATTATCAGTGGGAATGCCAGATAACTGGGCTAACTGGAAAGATACTTGGAGTCAAATAAAAGAAAAATATAATAT
>NZ_CAMQXC010000111.1 GCF_947038635.1 uncultured Cetobacterium sp.
CAACGGGTCTACGTATAGCAATACCTGCTAATGACATATATCTTTCACCTCACTTTATTTTATTTTAGTTTAATTTTAAAATAAAAATTGAAATGGAAATCAAAATATACACAAAATTTCAAATTTTTGTATCAAATACAATAAAAAATTTAAGACATAAATGCGATACAAAAATGCTAAACTATAAAATACAACATTGAAGGAGGAGATTTTTATGATATTAATAGTTGAAGATTCTTTAGTTATAAGAAAACTAATTGTAGAGATATTAGCAGAAAAAAATATACCTACAATGGAAGCTATCAATGGAGAGCAAGCTTTAAAACTTATGAAAAAAAACATATTTGATTTAATTATTGTTGATATAATGATGCCCAAAATAAATGGACTAGAGTTAACTAAAATAATCCGAGAGTTTTCAAATGTTCCCATTATATTTTTAACTGCTCTTTCTGATGAGAAAAATCAAGTGCAAGCATATAATTCAGGAGCTGATGCGTATATAACAAAACCCTTTTCACCATATATTCTTCTTTCTATTGTTGGAAGATTTTTTGAAAAAAAAGAGATTGTAAAAACTATTGGAAATTTAGAGATTTTTTTCAAAAGTAAAAAAGTTCTTTTAAATAAAAAAGAGATTATTCTTCCTACTAAAGAGAGAGATATCCTATTTTACCTAGCTGAACATATGGGGGTTGTTAAAACAAGAGACCAAATTTTAAGTGCTGTTTGGGGATATGATTATTTTGGAGATGATAGATCTGTAGATAAGCATATTTCTAGATTACGAATCTTCTTAGAGGATGGAGGTTCCTATATAAAAACAATAAAAAAAATTGGATATAAATTTGAGATTTAAGGAGGAGTGATGAAACTTAAACCTAAGTTAATAATTATCTTATCAAGTATATTTTTTCTGACACTACTTTTAGATTTCTATTTAGGAAATCTATATTTCGAAAAATACTTTAGATTTGCTAAAATTAAATCTTTAGAAAAAATAGATTTTATTTCCAATGGCAGGTTAGATTTAGATAGATTAACACAGTATAAATTTTCTAAAAATACTGACGTTATTCTACTTAATAAATATACAAATAAGTTTGTTAAACAAAGCGATTTTACATATTTTATTTTAAAAAATACGCAGCAAAAAAACACTATTTTTTTAAGTCCATATATCAACAAAGTGTTTTTACAAAATAAATTCTCTTTAAATAAAAATGAAAAAATAACAGTAAAAGCCATTAAAATTTTCAATAACTATTTAATGGCTTATGAGATTGAAAAAAAAGATGAAACAATAAAAGATTTTGATATTAATCTTAATAAAAATAAAACTGTTACTCTTTCTGGAGAGATCTATACAATGCCCCATAAAGGATTAGAAACAGCAAATGAGTTTTTAGAACTCTATCCCTATCTAGATTTAACAGCTATTCAAAATAGGTCTGTAGAGCTAAAAGATAAAAGAAGATTTCAGTTAATAACTAAGGATATCGATAGATTTAAAGTTTTAATATTTTATAAATTTAAACCAGTTAATGAGATATTTCCTATGTTAAAACTCTATTTTGCAATGAAAATAGGACTTCTTATTTTAGTCACTGTTTTTTTAGGATTTCTCATTGAAAAACTTATTATTAAACCGATTGTTTCTCTAGCTAACAACACCAATAAGATTGGTAGCTTTAATCATAACTTTTCTTTAAATTACTCATCTAATGATGAGATTAGTTATCTTTATAGAAATATTAAAAGAATGACTGAAAAATTAGAAAGTATAATCTATTTTTATAAAAAAGAAAATCAAGATAATATAAAATCTAAAATAGAGTTTGAAAATGAACTAAAACTTTTTATGCATGAGATTAAAACTCCTTTATCTGCTATAATTGGTTTTACTGATCTCTTTTTAGAAAAAAACGAATCTGAAAATATAAAAATAGTTAATGAAGAGGGTAGACGTATTTTACGATTAGCTAATGAACTTATACATAAGAAAAATGTCACAAATCAAATCTCTTTAAATAAAGAGATTTTTAATATTGCAGAGTTAACAGACCTTATTTTAAAAATTTATGAAAACGAGTTACAAAATTTAAAAGTTATATTCTCTTCACAAAATATCTTTGTGCATGCTGATAAAGAGAAGATAAAACAGGTTATTATAAATCTTTTATCAAATGCCATAGAACATGCAAACTCTTTAATAAGTATAGATATTGATGACAGTATTGAGGGAAAGATTAAATTTACAATTGAAAATGATGGAGAAAAATTAAGTGCTACAAATTTAAATAATATCTGGAAAAAATATTATTCAACTAAAAATAGTCATGGAAGAGGACTTGGGTTATATATAACTTCAGAGATTATAAAGCTGCATGAAAATATATATGGAGTAGATTTAACTGAAAATGGAATAGCTTTTTATTTCTATCTTAATAAAAATGAATAAAGTATCCCCTGCTTCCTACTTTAAGGAAACAGGGGATATTTTCAATCTTTTAATTTGTTGGAGCTGGTTCTTCAGTTTGAGATTTTAAAATAGGTTGACTCTCTGGATTCGTATGTAAATCATCACTTCCAGTTCCAGAATCATTACATGCTGCAATTAAACATATTAAAAAAATTCCAAATCCTATTTTTAAAATTTTATTTTCCATACATATCCTTTCTTTAAATAATACTACAGTAACAAGTTGTATGTTTTATTAATACCTCAGAATCCATTGTTTCTCTATAAAGTTGTAACTTTTCTTTTAAAAACTCATCACACAATATACACCCTTTAGGTACATCAATAGAACTAAATATCTCATCAAAAACTCCCAATCGTATTGGTATATTTTTATATCGTTCATTAGCTTCTATTAAAAGTTTATTTACAGTCCAAATATTTAATGGTGTATATCTTCCAACTTTATAAAGTTCATATACTTTAGTATTATACATAATACATCCAGATTTTAATTCAATATATGAAGCTCCTTTTTCTATAACAAACTCCATACTTTTTAAAGTTTCATCATAAGCTTTTTTATCAGTGATATTTTTAATCGGGGGCTTTATAAAAATATATACTAGAGCTTTTATATTTTCACTTTGCAAAATATGCATAGCTAATTCAAAACTGTTATTACTAATACCTTTACTTAATACTTCATTTCTTACTTTTTCATTATAAGTTTCTACTCCTATTGCTACAATTAAATTTTTAGCTTGTAACAAAAATTTTAATCTTTGTATATTCTCCTTTGTTATAAATTCAGGTCTACTTTCTATATAAATATCTCTAATCATAGTTTGTGTATTAATAAAACTTAAAATTTCATCTTGGACTTCATCTTTAATTTCAAAGAATGATCCTCCTACATAGAAAAACACTCTTTTAATATTAATATTTAAATATTTTTTGTATTCAACTTTAACTATCTCTATTAAGTTACAGCAATATTTTCTAGTAATCTCATTTATAACATCTTGAAATCCACAATGATAACAACCACCTAAAGTCCTAGCCCAAAAACATCCTACAGGTAGAAAAAAGACTAGTTCATTTTCAACTTCATTACTTTCATAGTTTCCAACTTTCCTAATATAACTTAGTTCTATCTCTCTTCCTCTCAATATATCCTCTTTTTTCTCTACTCTATTCATAGCTAACTCCATTTATAGATTATCATCCCAACCATTCTTTATTGTTGTGTCAATTTCATAACACAGAAAGAAACAATCTTTATTATTTTATATACCCACCCAATAATCTTTTAGGATATTTTTATGTTCAAAATCTAAATGTTAAATTTATATCCTAAGGATAAAGTAACTCTAGAGTAATCTAAATCTTCTTTTTTTCCATTTTCAGGTTCTATTTTTGCAAAAGTTATTTGGTACATAACATCTGTAAAGAAGTTATTGTATTCTACTCCTACTCCTATTCCACCATATGCACCGTTATTAACTTTATTTTTTGCTGTTTCTTTAAAGTTAAAAGCATATCCTAAATTTCCCTTTAAATATGGAGTCACTTGGCTATCTAAATTAAAATCATATTTAAGAGTCATATAAATTGGAACAGAATCATACTTTCCCATAGATGAATCCTTATTTTTAGAGTTTAGTTGATATCCTGTTCCAGCACCTACCTCTAAGTAATCTGTTATATCTCTAGTTATTTCAACTCCAAAAAGATAACCTAAATCTTTAGTTTTACCCTTAGAGTATTTTGAATATGTATCTCCTCCAAATCTTAAATATAGATTAGTAGTATCTTCACTGTTTTCTATCTCTATTACATCAGAGACTGTTGTTCCTTCCTCTTCCTCAATTAAAAAATCGTCTAATACTACTCTTTCTTCATTTACCACCTCTTTTTTTATCTCTGGCACAGCTGTTGGCACCTCTTTTCCTAAAGAACTTATTGCTAACAAACTGGCAAAAGATAGAGTTAACCCTCTCCTCAATTAGCATCCCTCCACATGACATATTTTTATTTCTAGTAGATTTTCAATTTCTAGTGTGGTTATTGTAACTTTTTTATTTCGTATTTATATCCTATTTTTAAAATTTTTTTATAAAAAAAAGATGATAAAAATCATCCTTTTAATTTTAATATTTTAGATATCTATGTCTAAATCATTTCTTACTAAATCCTCGTAAGTTTCTCTTTTAGAAACCAGGTAGCTACACCCACCCTTTACGAAAACCACAGCTGGTTTTAAAGCTTTGTTATAGTTACTGCTCATTGAGTGTCCATAAGCCCCTGTGCAACTAACAAGTACTAAATCTCCCTCGTCACATCTCCCTAACTTTGTATCCTTTATAATTACGTCTCCAGATTCACAACACTTCCCAGCTAAAGTCACAACTTCCTTTTTCTCCTCATTCAATCTATTAGCTACAACACTTTCATACTTAGCACTATAAAGAGCCGGTCTTATATTATCTGTCATCCCTCCATCTATAAAGATATACTTCTCTCCACCAAAGGTTTTCTTCTTTCCTCCCACTGTATAAAGAGTACTTCCAGCTTGAGCAACTATAGAACGCCCTGGCTCTATTGATACCTTTTCAATGGCAAAGTTCTCAGACTCTAAAGTTACCTCTAAAGATTTTACAATTTTTTTCATTAATTTTTTTAGATCTACATCTGTATCTTCCTCTGTATATCTAACTCCAAACCCTCCACCAAGGTTTATCTCAGGTATCTTTATGCCTAACTTTTCTGAGATCTCCTTTGTGAATTTAACCATAGTTTCTATACCCTCACCAAATGCTAACTCATCAAAAATCTGTGACCCTATGTGACAGTGAAAACCTAAAAAGTTAAGCTCCTCTTTTTCTACTATATCCCTTACAATCTCCACTATATCCTTATCAAAAATAGACTCTCCAAATTTTGATGTATGCTTTGCTGTTTTTATATACTCGTGAGTATGAGCATCTATTCCTATATTTAGTCTTAGCATTACATCTATTTTTTTCCCTAATTTTTTACAAATGTCAGCAACTCTTTTAGCTTCAAATCTATTATCTAAAATTATACTCCCTATCTCGTTACCTATACATATCTCGAGCTCTTCTAGAGACTTATTATTTCCATGCATATGAACTTTCTTAGGATTTATTTTAGTAGATAAAATTGTATGTAGCTCCCCTGCTGAAACAGCGTCTATATCTAACCCCATTTTATCAACTACTTGAACCATCCCTTTTGATAGATAAGCTTTTGAAGCATAAACAATAGTTGTTTTAAATTTCTCACTACAAAAGCCATCTTTTAAAGCTGTAATTTTTTTCTCCATAAGCTCTAAATCATATATATAAAGAGGTGTTCCATACTCTTTTTGTAACTTTGTTACTAAAACTCCACCAATCTCTAAAACTCCATTAACATCTTTCATAGTTCCTAAAAATTTCATATTAGCTCACCCTTTTCCTCGTAGTCTTTTAAAGCCATCTTACTATATTTAAATCCTATTATAATTAAAGGTACGTTTATATACACCATCATGATATTTGTTAAATCACTTATTATCCAAATATTATCTAACTCTGCTCCTGACCAAACACATGCTACTCCAAAAGGTATAAAAACTAGTGAAGATATTAGTTTCATAATATTTAAGAAAACCTTGTTTCTTGATATCTCTGTTGCTGATACCTCTATAAAAGCTATCATTCCCAAGATAGTTGAAAAAGCAAACATTCCATAGCATAGAGCAACTAAGAACTGAATAGGTTTCTCTAACATAGTAGGAGATAATACCTTTAACGATGTTATAAAGTAACCTAGTTTATCACTTCTTAAAGCTATAAAATCAAAACCATCTAAGTTCCAAAGATTAGCAATTATAACTAAAAATCCTGAGATTGTACAAATTACAAAAGTATCTACGAAAACTCCAAAAGATTGAATAAATCCTTGCTCCACTGGGTGCTTTGCATCTGCTGCTGCCGCTGCCATCGTTACAGTTCCCTGTCCTGCTTCGTTAGACATAAGTCCTCTTTTTATACCCTGTTGCAGGGCGATTCCCATAGCTCCTCCAAAGATAGCTTCAGGACTAAAGGCTCCTGCAAATACAGCACTAAAAAAGTATGGAACTTTATCTAAATTTATTCCTATTAAAAATAGTGCTATTACAAAGTATGTCACTGCCATTATTGGAACTATAAAGTCTGTAGCCAGTGCAACTCTTCTAATTCCACCAAAAATAATTACTGTTGTAACTAAGATAATAGTTAAACCTATTACAATGTATAGAGTATCGGTTCTAGCATAAACACTTCCTGTGATTTGACTAGCAACTGATCCAAATGCTGTAAACATATGAAATACTTGAGATGGCAGTGTAAATAGTGCATAAAAAATATATGCCACAGCTATTACAAAACCAACTGTTTTACTATTATTTAGTAATCTTCTACCATAATAAGCTATTCCTCCAACATAATCCTCACCATTTTTCTCTTTAAAAATTTGAGAAAGAGTAGCTTCTACAAAACATGTTGCCATTCCAAAGAACGCACTAACCCACATCCAAAATAGTGCTCCAGGCCCGCCTGCTAAAACAGCTCCTGTTACTCCCATTATGTTTCCTGGTCCAATTCTTGTGGCACTACTTAGTAGAAAAGAAGCCATTGGAGATATTCCAATTTTAGTTTCATTTTTTCTTTTTAAAATATCCACACTTCTTTTAAAATATCTAATCTGTACAAAATTCAGTTTTAATGTAAAGTACAGCCCACACCCTATTAGCAGTAAAATCGCTAGTGAAAACTCACCAATTATTGGGATATTTTTATAAAACTCAAAGTTTCTTGGAAACTCCCACAG
The DNA here is from genome assembly GCF_947038635.1 of uncultured Cetobacterium sp. Taxonomy (GTDB): domain Bacteria; phylum Fusobacteriota; class Fusobacteriia; order Fusobacteriales; family Fusobacteriaceae; genus Cetobacterium_A. The sequence goes on from NZ_CAMQXC010000111.1 coordinate 7,343, forward strand.
AACATCCGTTATTGGATTTAAAAAACTAAAAACATCATTTACCCTACTTAAATAACTCATATTTAATTCCCACCTTTTTCATTTTTTACAATTTTTCATATACTTTATATTTTTCCAATAAAAAAAACTACCAAAAAAAATTTAATGGTAGTTTTTGTAAAATTTCACTATATGATATATAAGAAAAT
>NZ_CAMQXC010000112.1 GCF_947038635.1 uncultured Cetobacterium sp.
GATAACAACTCACTATAGTGAAGTTAAAGCATATGGATATAATGAGGTAGATATAGAGACTGCGTCAATGGAGTTTAATGTAGAAACTCTGTCTCCAACATATAGACTTTTAATAGGAGTTCCAGGAGAGAGTAATGCTTTAACAATAGCAAAAAGATTGGGAGTTTCTGAAGTAATTATAGAAAGAGCAAAAAGCTATATAAGTGATGAAGATAAAAAAGTAGAAAAAATGATTTCCAATATAAAAGATAAATCTTTAGAACTTGAAAGTATGCAATCAGAAGTGGAAGCTTTAAAAGCTCAAGCTCAAAAAGATAAAGATGAATATGAGGAAAAATTAAGAATATTAGAAAAAGAAAAAAATCAAATTTTAAAAGAAGCATATGAAAAAGCTGAATTAATGATGAGAGATATGCAAAATAAAGCAGCAGCTCTAGTTAATAAGATTCAAAAAGAAGATAAAACAAAAGAAGAGATGAAAGAGGTTCAAAAGAAGCTTAATATGCTTAGAACATCTTTACAAGAGGAAAAATCAGAAAATGTAGAGGTTAAACCTAAAGTAGCAAGAAAGATAGATTATAAAGTTGGAGATAGAGTATTTGTAAATAGTTTAAATCAATATGCTATTGTAAATAAAATAAACTTAAATAAAGAAACACTAAATATACAAGCAGGAATATTAAAGTTAGAAGTTTCTATGGATGATGTAAAAACAGTTGTAGAACCAAAGAAAAAAGAGTATAGACCTATAAATACTCATGCTAAAACAAGAGTTAAAAATGAAGTGGACTTAAGAGGAAAGTTAGTTGATGAAGCGATATATGAATTAGAAACTTATATGGATAGAGCTTTAATGAACGGATATACTGAGATATATGTAATTCATGGAAAAGGAACAGGAGCACTGAGAACAGGCATAATGGAATTCTTAAAAACTTCGAGATACGTTAAAGACTATAGAGCTGGTGGTCATAACGAAGGAGGAATCGGATGTACTGTGGTAACTCTAAAATAACTTTAATTATAGCAGCGGCTGGAATTGGAAAGAGAATGAACTTGGGATATCCTAAACAATTCTTAGAGATTGATGGGAAACCTTTATTCATGAAGTCATTAGAGGTTGCAGAAAAAAGTAACAATATTGATGAAATTGTTGTTACTACTGGAGAGGAATCAATAGAGTTAGTAAAAGAGTTATGTAAGACATATGGAATATCCAAAGTTAAAAATATAGTGTCAGGTGGAAAAGAAAGACAATATTCTATAGAAAATGCGTTGGAATATTGTAAGGATAATAGTATAATAGGGGTACAAGATGGTGTAAGACCATATTTAAAAGATAAATATTTTTCTCAAGCATTAAAAATGTTAGAAGAAGATTTAAAAATTGATGGTATTGTAGTGGGAGTTCTACTAAAAGATACAATAAAAAAAATTAATATCAATGGTGAAGTTATAGAAACACCTAAAAGAGAGGAGTATATAGCAGTTCATACACCTCAAATATTTAGAGGAAAGATATTAAAAGAAGCTTATAAAAAAGCACGAGAAGATAATTTCTTAGGAACAGATGATTCATCTTTAGTAGAAAGAATAGGTGGAAAAATTAAAGTTTTAATAGGAGATTATGACAATATAAAAGTTACAACTGTTGAGGATTTAAAATTTCTTTAATTTAATAAAGGAGAGGGAAATGAAAGTTTTTTTAGCTCAGATGAAGCCAATATTAGGAGATACAGAAAAAAATTTAAAAAAAATAGTTGATATAGTAGAAAAGGAAATTGAAAAAGGAACAGAAGTCGTTGTGTTCCCAGAACTATCTTTAACAGGATATTTATTAGAAGAGATGGTTTATGATGTTGCTTTAGATAAGGTGCCCAATATATTATTAGAACTATCTAAAAAAATATCAATAATAGTGGGAGCAGTTGAGCTAAGTGAAGACTTATATCACTATAATACAGCATTTTATTTAGAAGATGGTGAGATAAAACATAAGCATAGAAAAGTTTATCTACCGACTTATGGACTTTTTGATGAAGGCAGATATTTTAAAGAGGGAGAAAATATAAGAGCCTTTGATACAAAGTTTGGTAGAGTTGGAATGCTAATATGTGAAGATATTTTTCATCAAAGTAGTTCGTATATTTTAGGACAAGATGGAGCACAAACAATTTTTGTTATAGCAAATAGTCCAACAAGACTTTCAAATAAAGGATTAGAGATAAGCAACCTTTGGGAGTCTATATGTAAGACAACAGCCATTAGTAATGGATGTTTTGTTGTTATGGTAAATAGAGTGGGAGTAGAGGATGGTGTAAACTTCTGGGGTGGAAGTTTTACAATTAGTCCATCAGGAGATACGATAGAAAAAATGGAATACTTCAAAGAGGATGGAAAAAACGTTCTAGTTGAGAAAAAAGAGATAATAAAAGTTAGATTTGCATCGGGATCATGTAAAAATGAAAAAATAGATTTAGTACTAAATGAATTAAGAAGAATAAAGAAAAGTAGATAAATTTATTAAAAGGAGTACCGATGAAAAAAACTTTAAAAATAACTTTAGGATTTTTATGCGGAGTTAGTATTTTAGTAAGTGTATTTTATGCTAGTAAAGAGAATCCAAGAGTGTATTTAAGTGATAGAATAAATGTAGCATATGTAAATGAAGATGTTAATCATAAAAATTTTGAAAATGTTATAAATCTTTTAAATAAGGCAGATTTTAATATTGATGATAAGGTAAAAAGAGGATTAAGTTATGTAAAAGGACTATATGTAGTTTCGGATAGTAGTTTTATATCAGATAAAAAAGCATGTGTAGGAATTGTAGATTTTGGATATATATATCCATTTATAACATTAAAAGTTGAAACTTATTTTAATAAAAGTAATGATTTTTATGTATTAAAAGATGAGTATAGTAGAAAGTATTTAAATGGTGAAAAAGTATATCTGAAAATAGAAAAAGGTAATTTTTTAATAGGAAAAAGAGAAAAAGATATTGAAAGAATATTAAAAAATGAAAAATATTTTAATCAAAATCTTTTAAAAATACTAGATAGAGAAAAAGGAAAAAATCTAGGAATGTTGATATTAAATCTTGGGAAAAATCCTCTAGGAGGATTTGATGAACTTGTATTAACAGGAGAAGTAAATAAAAAAGAGCAAGTTACACTAACAGCAAATATAGGTGGAAAAAATGATATTATAAAAAGTTTTAATGGTATAGCTCAAGATGGATTATCAGGAGAAAGAACTATAGAAAAAAATAAACTTTATTTAAGAAGCACAAGAGATGCTGAGTTAAGATCGTTTTTATTCTTCTTAAATTATTTCTTTAGAAATAGTTTTATTGAAGGAGTATCTTCAAGTGTTTATATAAATAATCCAAAAGATGATAGTAAAATATCAACTTTAAGTAGTGATAAATTGATAGACGTAAACATTGATAAGAAACAATTTATATCAGGATACATAGATTTAAAGATTAAAAATAAAGTTATAGGAAGTGCAGAGTTAAAAGGAATAGCAGAAGAGAATAGGCTACGAATAAGCACAATTTTAAATGAAGAAACAGCACTTAATCTATTAAAAACAGCTAAATAGGAGGGCATAAAATGATAAAAATATATAATACACTTAAAGGCGAATTAGAAATATTTAAACCTCTAAAAGAGGGCGAGGTTTCAATGTATGTTTGTGGACCTACTGTTTATAATTATATTCATATTGGAAACGCTAGACCAGCTATATTCTTTGACACAGTAAGAAGATATTTTGAATTTAGAGGTTATAAAGTAAAATATGTTCAAAACTTTACAGATGTTGATGATAAGATGATAAGAAAAGCTAATGAAGAGGGAGTAACTCTTCAAGATATAGCTAAAAAATATATAGATGCATATTTTGAGGATACGGCAAAAGTTAATTTAAAAGAAGAAGGCATGATAAGACCTAAAGCAACAGAGCATATAGGTGAAATGATAAAAATCATAAAAACATTAATTGAAAAAGGATATGCTTATGAATCTCAAGGTGACGTATATTTTGATGTAAATAGTTATAAGCAAGAATACGGAGAATTATCAGGACAAAGTATAGATGATTTAAAAAGTGGTGCAAGAATAGATGTATCAGAGATAAAGAAAGATCCACTAGACTTTGCTTTATGGAAAAAAGCTAAGGAGGGAGAACCTTTCTGGAATTCACCTTGGGGAAAAGGAAGACCTGGGTGGCATATAGAATGTTCTGCAATGTCAAATAAATATTTAGGACCTACATTTGATATTCATGGAGGGGGACAAGATTTAATATTCCCACATCATGAAAATGAAATTGCACAATCAAAATGTGGAACAGGTGGAGAGTTTGCAAGATACTGGATTCACAATGGTTATATAAATGTTAAAGGAGAGAAGATGTCTAAATCTTTAGGAAACTTCTTCCTTTTAAGAGAGGTATTAGAACAATTTGAAGGAAGAGTGGTGAGATTCTTTATTTTAAGTTCTCACTATAGAAAGCCTATCGATTTCTCTGATAATGAATTAGTTCAAAGCAAAGCGGGATTAGAAAGAATAGAAAATGCTGTATCTAGAGGAAAAGAGATTTTAACATCAAAGCCTATTGAAAATGGATCAGATTTGACAGAATTAAAAGAAACTTTAGAGATATCAAAGGATAAATTTATAAGATGTATGGATGAAGATTTTAATACTGCTGGTGGAATAGGAGCTATATTTGAACTTGTGAAAGAGTTAAATAAAGCAGGAGAAATTGATAAAATTTCTAAAGTTGGATTTGAAGTATTAGAAGATACAATTGAATATATAAGAGTTGTTATGGAAGAGGTATTTGGAGTTTTATTAAAAGTAGAGGTTCAAGTAGGAGATATGACAACAGAATTAATTGAGTTTTTACTTGAACTAAGAAGAGAAGCAAGAGATAATAAAGACTGGGCATTTTCAGATAAAGTAAGAGATAGACTTTTAGAGATGGGAATTAAAATAAAGGATGGAAAGGAAAAAACAACATGGTCAATTTAGATGTGCGTGAAGCAAATGGATTAGTTTTAGCATATTTAGGTGATTCTGTGTGGGAACTTTCTATAAGAACATATTTTATAAATAAAGGATATAATATAAAAAATTTAAACAGACTTGTAAAAGAGCATGTAAATGCTCAAGCTCAAAGTAAGTATTTAAAAAATATAATTGATGAATTAGATGAAGATAAATTAACATTAGTAAATAGATCTAAAAATAGTAATATAAAAACTTTTCCTAAATCGTGTAGTGTTATGGAATATAAAGAGGCAACTGCTTTTGAAGCTCTAATTGGTGCGCTTTATGTTGAGGGAAAAATAGAAGAGATAAATAAAATAGTAGAAAAAAACTTAGGTTAAGGAGTGATAGTAAGTGGGATTCAAATTGAAACTACCTGGATTTAGTAGAAGTATTGGAATTGATTTAGGGACAGCAAATACATTAGTATATAGTAAAAAACATGGGAAAATAATATTAAATGAACCATCTGTTGTAGCAGTGGAAAGAGAAAGTAGAAAAGTTTTAGCTGTTGGAAATGAAGCTAAAGATATGCTAGGAAAAACACCAGATTCGATAGTTGCAGTAAAACCTCTAAGTGAGGGAGTAATAGCTGATTATGATATAACAGAAGCTATGATAAAGTATTTTATAAAAAAGGTATTTGGAAAATACTCGCTATTTATGCCTGAAGTTATGATTTGTGTTCCAATTGATGTAACTGGAGTAGAGAAAAGAGCTGTATTAGAGGCAACTCTTTCAGCTGGAGCTAAAAAGGCTTATTTAATAGAAGAGGCAAGAGCAGCTGCACTAGGATCAGGAATTGATATATCAGCACCAGAAGGAAATATGATAGTTGATATTGGTGGAGGTTCGACAGACGTTGCAGTAATATCACTAGGTGGAACAGTTGTAAGTAAAACTATAAGAACAGCTGGAAATAATTTTGATATGGATATAATAAAGTATATTAAAAAAACACATACTTTATTAATAGGAGATAAAACAGCTGAAAGTATAAAAATGCAAATAGGTACAGCTATTCCTTTAGCAGAAGAGGAAACAATGACAATAAAAGGAAGAGATTTAATAACTGGATTACCTAAATCTGTTACTGTTGGATCAGAAGAGATTAGAGAAGCTATTATGGACTCACTAATGGAAATTGTAACTTGTGTAAAAGATGTTTTAGAAAAAACTCCACCAGAATTAGCAGCAGATATAATAGATAGAGGAATAGTTATGGCAGGAGGAGGTTCTTTAATTAGAAACTTCCCAGAATTAATTTCAAAACATACTTCACTAAATGTAAGATTAGCTGATTCACCTCTTGAGAGTGTGGTTAAAGGAGCTGGAATGGCTCTTGATCAGATTTCTATTTTAAGAAAGATTGAAAAGGCTGAGAGATAATGTTTAAAGATTTAAATTCCAATGTAAAAGCTATTGATTTTTTAAAAAAAGAACTTAATTTTAAAAGAGAAGCGGGAACATATCTTTTTTATGGAATTGATAGAGATCTTTTGAAAAAGTTTGCAAAGGCTTTTGCTAAAAGTTTAAACTGTGTTAATTATACAGATGATTTTTGTGGAGTTTGTGAAAGTTGCATAAGAATAGAGAGTGAAACTCATGGAGATTTAGAAATTTTAGACGATATAACAGGTATTAAAATTGAGAAAATTAGAGAGTTAGCTTACAGAGATTCAACAACATCTTACGAAGGAAAGAAAAAAGTTTATATAATAAGGGATGTTGAAAAGTTAAGAAAAGAATCAGCAAATGCGTTGTTAAAATTAATAGAAGAACCTAATAGTGGAAGTTTTTTTATATTAACTTCTATGGGATTAAATATTCTTCCAACAATAAAATCTAGATCGATTTTATTAAATATTCTTCAAGAGAGTGCAGAAGAGATTGGGGTAACTCAAGAGGAATATAGATTTTTTTTAGGAAAATCAAATGAGATAGAAGATTATAAAAATAGTGAAATAGATTTAAATGAGGGTAGTTCTTTTGAAAGAATTGGACATAATATAAAAAATTGGACAGATACAAAAGAGTTTCAGTATAAAGTAGAAGTATATAAATCTATAAGAGATTTTATAAATACAAAGGATTATTTAACACTGAATGATAAGTTGTACTTTGTGGATGAAATTCTTTTGAATACTTCAGATAGAGAGTTGATAAAAGAAATCATAAATTATACAATTTCTCTTATAGGAAATAGAAGTAAAAATTTAGAAAAACTGTTAGAATTAAAAAATATAGGGAGAAGCTCTATAAACTTAAAAAATTTACTAGTAACTTTTTATACAAATGTTTAGGAGAGTGATTACAAAATCACTCTCTTTCATTTATATTATTTATATGTACG
>NZ_CAMQXC010000113.1 GCF_947038635.1 uncultured Cetobacterium sp.
GATCAACTTCTTCGATAATAGAAAGTTGATCTATCTAGAATTCAGACTAGATTAGAGCAAGGATGGATAAATAAGTTTGTTTCAACTCCTAAAGAAGCTTTTGATTTAGCTAAAGAAAAGATGGATTCAAAAACTCCATACGCTATTGCTTATTTAGGAAATATAGTAGACCTATTAGAATATGCGGATACAAATAACATTCATATAGATTTATTATCTGATCAAACATCTTGTCACGCTGTTTATGATGGAGGATATTGTCCTGCTGGAATAACATTTGAAGAAAGAACAAGATTATTAGCAGAGGATAGAGAAACTTTTAGAAAGTTAGTTGATGAAACGTTGAGAAGACACTATAATGTAATTAAAAATTTAACTAGTAAAGGTGTATACTTCTTTGATTATGGAAATAGTTTCTTAAAATCTATTTATGATATCGGAATTAAAGAGATATCAAAAAATGGAAGAGATGATAAGGGTGGATTTATATTTCCATCATATGTTGAAGATATTTTAGGACCTGAGTTATTTGATTATGGATATGGACCATTTAGATGGGTTTGTTTATCAGGAAAAAAAGAGGATCTTTTAAAAACTGATGCAGCAGCTCTTGAATTAGTAAATCCAAATAGAAGATACCAAGATAGAGACAATTATATGTGGATTAAAGACGCAGATGAAAACGGACTTGTAGTTGGAACACAAGCTAGAATATTCTACCAAGATGCTATGAGCAGAACTCAGATAGCTTTAAAATTTAATGATATGGTTAGAAAAGGGGAAATTGGACCAGTTATGTTAGGACGTGATCATCATGATGTTTCAGGAACAGACTCTCCATTTAGAGAAACATCAAATATAAAAGATGGAAGTAATATTATGGCTGATATGGCAACGCAATGTTTTGCAGGAAATGCAGCAAGAGGAATGACTATGATAGCTTTACACAATGGTGGAGGAGTAGGAATAGGTAAATCAATTAATGGTGGATTTGGAATGGTTTTAGATGGAAGTAAAAGAGTAGATGATATTTTATCTCAAGCAATGCCATGGGATGTAATGGGAGGAGTAGCAAGAAGAGCTTGGGCAAGAAACCCACACTCTATTGAAACTGTTATAGAGTTTAATAAAAACAACGAAGGAACAGATCACATAACTTTACCATATATTGTAAATGAAAATTTAATAGAAAAATTGGTAAAATAAAATATTTAATTAAAAATTAGGAGAAGATAATATGTACTGGAATGGAAGAATAGATGGCGAAGAATTGGATGTTCTTCGTATACATCAAGTTGTTAGTATTATGAATTTAAATGAATTACTTAAGGTTGATTTAAATGAGAAAAAAGTTTGTTTTGTAAGTTTTAATTCTGATGAGGGAGTTAGAAGAAATTCTGGAAGATTAGGAGCAAAGGATGGATGGATTCATGTAAAGAAAGCTTTATCTGGATTTCCAATTTTTAGAGAAGATTTAAAATTTTATGATTTAAAAGATCCTATCGAAGTTATAAATCATGATTTAGAATCAGCTCATGCAAAAATGGCAGAAATAGTTTCAGCTTTAAAAGAAAGAAACTTTCTTGTGGTAGTTCTTGGTGGAGGGCACGACATAGCTTTTGCTAATTATTCTGGGATTTTGGATTATGCTTTAAAAAAAGAAGAGAGACCTAAGATTGGAATAATAAACTTTGATGCTCATTTTGATATGAGAGAGTATATAAATGGTAGAAATTCTGGAACTATGTTTTTACAAATAGCTGATATTTGTGAAGAAAAAAAATTGAATTTCGATTATAATGTTTTTGGTATTCAGAAATTTTCAAATACTAAAAGACTTTTTGATAGAGCGGATAAGCTAGGAGTTAAATATTATTTTGCTGAAGAGATTAGAACAATTCCAAGCGATGATCTTTATTCAATTTTAAAAAGAAATGATTATATACATTTAACTTTATGTACAGATGTATTTCATATAACTTCAGCTCCAGGAGTAAGTGCACCACAAACTTTCGGTGTTAATCCAAGAAATGCTTTACCTCTTTTAAAAACAATTGCGAGATATTCAAAAAATTTAACAATAGATGTAGCTGAAATTAATCCAACGTTTGATTATGATGATAGAACATCTAGGCTAATGGCAAACATAATATACGAATTAATTCTTTGTCATTTTGAATAAAATACTTAAAAAATCTCTCCAAATATAATATATTTTGGAGGTTAAAGATGGATTTAAAGCAATTAAAATTTGTGAAAATAAACCCAGCGGGAAATATAACACTGCTTTACGATATAAAAGATATAAATAAAGATCATATTCAAAAAATCTCAAAGATTTCAATGAGTGATTTAAATTTATATGCAGAGCAAGTAGGCTTTATTAATAACAGACATCTACATATGATGGGAGGAGAATTTTGTGGAAATGCTTGTCGATCATTTGCAGCTTACCTAGCATTTAATGACAGAGATTTTCAAAAAGAAAAAATCTATAATATAACTTGTTCAGGAGAAAATATAGAATTGTATGTAGATGTTAGAGTTTCGGAAATAAAGAATATATTTTTATCAAAAATTAAAATGCCAAAAAATATTTCAACTAAAATAATTGAGGTGAATTTAGTAAAAGAAAAAGATATCAAAGCATGTGAAGTTATGTTTGAAGGAATTGTCCATTTTGTTATAGAATCGCCTATAAGTAATGAAGTTATAATTGAAATTAGAAATTATTGTAAAAAGAAAAAAATTTTAACTTTTGGGGTAATGTTTTTTAATTATAAAGAAATGTATATGACACCATATGTAGAAGTTAATGGATTTAATGGTATTTGGGAAAATAGCTGTGGGTCAGGAACAACTGCAGTTGGATATTATTTAAAAAAATATAAAAATATAGATTTTGCAAAAATTATTCAACCAGGAGGTTGGTTAGAAGTTTCTCATGAAAATAATGAAGTTTTTATAGATGGTCCTGTTGAAATAGTTGCTGAAGGAATATCTTATATAAATATCTAAAAATATAATATAAGACTAGAGAGGAAATATTCTCCTCTCTAGTTGAATTACTCTAAATTTATACTAATTAATTTAAGTATATCTTGAGGTTCATTCAAAATAAAATCAGCATTTATTTCAGAAAGATTAGTTGTTCCCCAAGAAGCTACAGCAAATTTCATACCAGCTTTTTTACTAGCTATTTCATCAGCTATAGTATCTCCAACATATATAATGTTCTCTGGATTTAAATTTAAAAGCTTTGCTCCCAAAAGTAATGGTTCAGGATTAGGTTTATGAAGAGCAGTATCTTCTGCAAGAACAGCACAATTAATATATTTATCTAATTTTGTAGGAATAAAATCAATTTCATATTGTTTTTTCATTTTAGAACTAGCTATTCCTATTTTAATTCCTTTTTCATATAAATATTTAAAAACTTCATTAAAACCCTCATATAAAACTGCACCTTCTTCAAATTCGTTAACATATTTGACCCATTTATCATAAGATGCTTCAATATCATTAAAACCAAGCATCTTTATAGTTTGTTTACCAGGATAGGCACAATATTTAATAAGGTTATCATAAGAGATTTCTTTTCCAAGTTCTTCTAAAACTAATTTTTGTAATGGAATTATATTCATTTTTTGAGTATTTAAAATAGTTCCATCTAAATCAAAAAGAATACCTTTAATAATATTTTTCATATAAACTCCTTTTTATTATTTTTTCTAAATTTATAGTAACATTCTCTTAAAAAAATTGAAATATATTTTTTATAAATTATAAAAATTAATATTTCTCCAAGATTTAAAGGTAATAGAGGAATATTATATGATATTAATGACAAACTTTGTAGGTATTGGATAGATAATACAGTAGATATATATAAGAAAACTATAATTAAAACATTTGGAGGATAAGTTTTGAAAATTAATATTAAACGAATTACAAGTGACTTAGAAATTTTAAATACATTTAATACTACACCTAAAAATGGATGCAGTAGATATTCTTTTACTATTGAAGACACAAGAGCAAAAGAATATTTAATAGGTGAAATGAAAGCTATTGGTATGGAAGTTTGGTTTGATGGTATTGGAAACCTACATGGACTTTTAAAAGGAAATGGAGAAAATAAAAAAATTGTATTAAGTGGGTCGCATATAGATACAGTAACAAATGGAGGAAAATATGATGGAAATCTAGGAGTGATTGGTGCTCTAGAGGTCGCAAGAATACTTTCTAAAAGTGAAATAAAAAGATATAATGACTATCAGATTTCAATTTTTGTTGAAGAAGAAGGACCTCATTTTGGTACTAATTTAATAGGTAGTAAGGCTTTTTGTAAAAACTTTTCTGCGGCTCATAGTAAAAAAATTAAAGATTCAGATGGAAGGTCAATGTATGAAGTTATGAAAATAGCAGGATATAATCCAGATGATATAGATAAGATGTCTTTTGATTCCAATAAATATAAAGCTATGATAGAGCTCCATATAGAACAAGGAAGAGTACTAGATTTAGAAAATAAATCTATTGGAATAGTAAAAGGTATTGTAGGATTGAAGTGGTTTAAGATTATAATAAAAGGTGAATCTAATCATGCAGGGGCTACACCAATGAAATATAGACTAGATCCAGTTGTAGAGGGATGTAAGTTAATCTCAGAAATACCAAATATTGTAAAATCTATGGATGATAGTTCAATAGTAGCAACTGTTGGCAAAGTAAATATATTTCCAAATCAAACTAATATAATTGCTAAATTTATAGAGTTCACAATAGATTTAAGAGGTATTGATGAAGAAAATTTACTAACTGTAATCGATGTAATAGGTAGTCAATTAGATGAATTAAAAGAAAAAGGATTTTATTGTGAAATTGAACAAATAACTGAAGCAAAGGGAGTAAAATCTGATTTAGATGTCTTAGATGTGATAGAAAATACTGTAAAAATGAGAAAGTATAACTATATAAAACTTTATAGTGGAGCTAACCATGATACAAGTATTTTAGGGCAATATATTCCTTCGGCAATGATATTTGTCCCTAGTATAGATGGAAGAAGTCATTGTAAAGAAGAGTTAACTAAGGAAAAAGATATAGAAGCTGGGTGTCAAATATTGTGTGATACAGTTGTTGAGTTATTAAAAAAATAAAAATACACGGAATATCCCGTGTATTCTTATTTTAAAATATTAAAAAGTTTGGAGGTATATATGAAAAAAAATTTGAGACTATTTTCATTGGTAACTATATTTTTAATTATTTTTAGCAATGGGTTTGCAAATGGAAAAATATATTCTCGTGGAGATAGTAAAAGTAAAAAAATTGCTTTGACTTTTGATGATGGACCAAATGATACATCTCTTCCAAAAGTTTTAGATCTGTTAAAGGAAGAAGATATTAAAGCATCATTTTTTTTTATCGGAAAAAATATTTCAAATAGAAAATTAGAAGTTGAAAGAACTTATAATGAAGGTCATTTAGTTTTAAATCATAGTTACACACATTCAAATTTTAGTACAGCTTCTCAAGAAACTGTAACATCTGAAATTAAAGAAACTAATGATATAATTAATGAAATATTAGGAGTAGCTCCTACACTGTATAGACCGCCTTATGGAGTAATTACAGAAAATGAGAAAGTAGCTGTTAAAAACTTAGGTATGAATATTGTACTTTGGAATGTTGATGGAGAAGATTGGAATACGAAAAGATCATTAGATTATGTAGTAAGTACTCAAGAAAAAGAGACTAAAAATGGAAGTGTTGTTCTTATGCATACACAACCAGATAAAGATATGTCGTATGAAGCTTTAAAGAAATTAATACCATACTATAGAAATCAAGGTTATGAATTTGTAAAACTTGATGAACTTTTAGGTGTGAAAGCATATAAAACATTAAAATAAAAAAAGTATAAAATTCTTTTAGAATTTTATACTTTTTTTTTATTGCATAGTTGAAGTCATCAAAAATGTCATAGAAAGAAACCAAATAATTGCACCAATAACTAACATAACTAAAGAAGCAATTAAAAAATTTTTTAAATTTTGATTAGTTTTATCAGAAACTAACCATTTAATCCACATAATTATATTTACAATAGGAATCATCATAATTATTTGAATTATAATCCAATCTTTGACAGTTAATACTTTCTCATTATCTTTTATATCCATTTTGAAGAGAGATATTTTAACAAATATTCTCTCACTCACCTCCATAACATGTAGTTTATATAAGAATTATACAGTTAAACATAGTTATTTCCTTTAAGTTTAGAAAAAAATAAGCATCAAGATTGTGTCTTGATGCTTGGCTTTATAATTAGTTAGCAACTGTTTCAACTATTTCTTCAGTTGATACAATTTCAGAGTTTGGAATTACAACATCTCCGCTTGTTTCTTCATTTACATCTGCTGCAACAGATTGTTCTATAGCTTCAATAGCACTACTAGTAGGAACTTTTTCAATAACAGTAGTTTGTTCAACTATGACCTCTTGTGAAGCAACTTCTTCTTTCTCTTTTCCGCATGCTGCAAAAATTGTTAGTATTGCTAAAGATAATAAAATTTTTTTCATTTAGAACTCCTTTTGTTGTTAAATTTACAATATATTGTACAACTATTTCAAGAGATTGTATATTTGAAATTTTAGATCAAAAGTTTTGGTATAATTTTTCAACTTTATAATCTGTTCAAATGTTTACAATCATAACAAATAAAAATTAGTTTGATTTTTTATAGAACAAAAGTTATACTACTAATAGTAAGGTTAAAAGATTTGGACATAAAAGTTTAATCAAAATAATTAGGGGGATACAAAATGTTAGATGGACTACAATCTATTTTTAATACTTTATCAACTGGAGTTGTTGTATTAAATAATAAAGCTGAAGTTAAATTTTTAAATAAGTATATGACGAGTATAATGAAAAAAAAGTATTTAAAAAATCAACAATTAGGGGAACTTTTTGGAAATTTATTTACTTGCATTCATACAGAAGATAGTAATCAAAGATGTGGCGAAACTGAAAACTGTCCTGAATGTCCACTAAGAAAATCTTTAGGAGAAGTTTCTGAAGCTTCTCAGATTGTTGTTTTTGAAAAAGAATTCTATTTATCAGAAGAGCAACAAAAATTAAAAAAATTTTTTGGAATTAGTATGAAACCTGTAGCTGATTCAGATGAAGGTGAGGTATTAATTGAAGTATTTCCAATAAAGCATGATAAAGTTAGTGAGTTTTATTTATATTATCAAAATATAGATGAAGTAAATAAAAAAGTATATAGAGATGTTTTAACAGGTTTATATAATAGAAATTTTTATGAAGAAAAAATATCTAAAAT
>NZ_CAMQXC010000114.1 GCF_947038635.1 uncultured Cetobacterium sp.
CAGATAGCTCAGGATTTTAAGTCCTGTGCGTCTACCTATTCCGCCACCCAGGCGTGATTGCTTTCGCTTTCAACAAATTAATAATACCATAATTTAAAGTTTATGTCAACAACTTTTTTTATTTTTTTTAATAATGTCTCTGTTGCTTTTTAGAAACTTTAATGCTACTATTAGATGTGTTTTAAATTTTTATAATTATAGGAGATTTTATGCCAAAAAAACAACTAATTACCGAACATCGTGTTCTTCAACTAGCGACTTTCGCCGGAAAAATAGTTCTCACTAGTGGAGGTGAAGTTTATAGAGTCGAGGATATTATCGCTCGAATCGGTCAGCATTTTAATTTAAAAATTGATTGCTTTGCTACACTAACATGTATTATTGTTTCTGGAAAAAATATTGATGATGAAGTTGTTTCTTTAGTAGAAAGAATTAGTTCTCGATCTACAAATTTAGATAAAATTCATCAAGTTCATAAATTAATAAACGAAATTGAAAAATACTCTTTTTCAGAATTAAAAAAATCTTTAGAAGATATTAATAAAATATCACCTTATGGTTTTGGTATGAATTTTATTGCCTCTGCATTAGGAGCAGCAAGTTTTGTTGTTTCTTTTAAAGGAGGACCAAATGATTTTGCTGCTGCTTTTGTTGCAGGATGTGGTGTTGCTTTATTTTCTTATATTATTTCAGGATTACAACTAAATAGCTTCTTTATAAATTTAATTTCTGGAGCAATTTGTGCTTTTGTTTCTAATTTGTTTTATGTTAACGGAATAATTACAACACCCTCTATTAGTATAATCTCTTCTTTAATGTTACTTGTTCCTGGAGTTGCTTTCATAAACTCTATTAGAGATATTATTGCTGGAGATTTAGTTTCTGGTACTTCAAGAGCTATGGAAGTTCTTATGATTGGTGGAGCAATAGCTATTGGGGCTGGATTAGTTACAAAACTTTTTTTTAATTTTGGAGGATTTTAATGTTTTTTATAGAAGTTATTTTTGCTTTTTTTATTACAATCAGTTTCGCTATTCTTTTTAATGTTAGAGGAAAACTCATTATTTATTCTGGAATCGGTGGCGCTATAAGTTGGCTTTTTTATTTACTTTTTACAAAAGAAGGATACTCTTACTCTACATGCTATCTTTTAGCAACAGCTATCACTGCTTTTTATTCTGAGATTATGGCAAAAAGATTACAAACTACAGTTCCTACACTACTTATAGCAGCTCTAATTCCTATGGCTCCCGGTGGTGGAGTTTATTACACTATGCTATATCTAATTCAAAATAAATACCAAGACTCTATGTTAAAAGGTATGGAAACTTCAATAATTGCTGGTTCTATGGCTCTTGGAATAATTTTAGTAACTACATTTTTTAGAATTTTCCATCTTACAAAGAAATAATGTTTTTTCTAATATCTCCAATCCTTTTTCTATTTCAAGTAGGGTTGGAGATATAAAACTTAATCTAATTTTACAAACATCTCTCTTATCCTTATAGAATAAAGCTCCTGGTAAAAGAGCTACCCCTTCTTCTTTGCATTTTAGATAAAACTTTTCACCATCTATATTATCCGAAAGTTTAATCCAGATAAAAAAACCACCATCTGGTTTATGCATAACATTTAATCCTTGAATTTTCTCTAACAGCTCTAAACATAGCTTTTGCTTCTTACCAAACTCTTGTCTTAGTAAAGATAAATGTTCATGTAATTTATTTCTAACTATAAATTTTTCTAAAATTTTTTGATTTACTCCAGAGGTTGTCGTATCTAATCCATATTTTATTAAAAGAACTCTCTGCATAAGATTTTCTGGTACTGTCATTATTGCCAATCCAATTCCAGGCATAAGTATCTTTGAATATGTTTTAATATAAATAACTTTTTCTTGTCCTAATTTATCCAAACTTTTTAAAGTTTTAGGTTTTTTTTCTGTATAATAAAAATCTGAAAAACTATCATCTTCAACTATATAAAATCCATATTTTTCAGCAAGTTGTAAAAGTTGTTCTCGCTTTTTTAAAGACCAAGTAACACCTGTAGGATTTTGAAAATTTATGCACTCATACACAAAATCTATTTTTTCTTCTTTTAATATCTCTTCAAATTCTTTTAGATCCCAACCATCCTCTTTAATATCTAAAGATTTTATATTACACCATCCTTTAAATATATTTAAAGCATTTGGGTATGTTGGGTCTGACAATACCACAGTTGGTTTTGTTTCTTTTGAAAAGAGTTTTATAATAATGTCTAAAGCTTGTTGAGTTCCTGACGTTATTTGGATATTTTCCTTTTTTACAAAAATATCTTCTTTTTCAAATTCCTCTGAAAGTAAATATCTGAGACTATCTACACCTTGAACATTTTGGTATTGAAAAATCTCTCCTCCATACTCTTGAATAACTTCACTAAAAAAAATTTTATAATCTTCAATAGGAAAATATTTAGAGCTTGGAGTTCCATTTGAAAAATTTATTCTTTCTATTATTTGAGTTTGTCCATATTTAAAACTTTCTATTAACGGTATCTCTTTTTGTTCTATTTCAAATTCACAAACTTGTTCTACAAAACACCCTTTTCCTGATATTTTTTTTATTAATCCTTTTTTTTCTAAAATGTTATAACTCTGAATAACTGTATTTTGATTTATATCTAATTTTATTGCTACTTGACGAATCGATGGTAACTTTGCTCCTGCTTTAATATCTCCTGATAAAATCTGCTTTTTTAGACACTGATAAATCTGTAGGTATAAGCTTTCTTTTGAATTTTTATCTATATAAATATTAATTTTAGACATATACACCCTCTTTATTTTATTTATCTAATTTGAATATATAATACACCTATTTTCTTTAGATTCCAATTACTTATTTATATGTTAAAGAAAATTGATTTTCTTAATTTTTTAAGATATAATCATAGTTATACTATATTTTAATAAACTGGGGGAATGAATGAAAGAAAAACACAAAGAAATGGGAGAGCAGCCCATCGGTCAACTGCTTTTAAAATTTTCACTTCCTGCTATGATTGGAATGTTCGTAAATGCTTTGTACAATATAGTAGACAGAATTTATATTGGAAATATACCTGAAATCGGTCCAGTTGCTATCGCAGGTGTTGGGGTTGTTTTTCCAATAATGATAATCTCTCTTGGCTTCTGTCTTCTAATTGGATTAGGCGGTGCTACTAACATCTCTATTTCATTAGGAAGAAAACGAAAAGATTTAGCTGAAAAATTTTTAGGTAACGCTACTTCGTTATCAATTATATTCGGTATTGTTTTAAGTTTTATAATAATTTTTACAATGGATCTATATATTGGAAAATTAGGAACAAGCCCTGTCACAGAACCATTTGCTAGAGACTATTTAACAATTGTTGCTCTTGGTTTTCCTTTTTTAATGGTTGGATATGCTACTAATGCAGCTGTTAGATCTGATGGTAATCCTAAAATTTCTATGATTACTCTTTTACTTGGAGCAATCACAAATATCATTTTAGATCCTATCTTTATCTTTGGATTAAATTTAGGAGTTAAAGGTGCTGCACTCGCAACTATTATTTCTCAAATTGTTTCTGCAATTTGGACCGTTGGTTACTTCACATCAAAATTTAGTGGAATTAAACTCCATTTAAAAAATTTACTTCTTGAATGGGAAAAAGTTAAAGAGATTTTCATTATAGGAGCTGGACCATTTGTTTTACAATTAGGTTCTAGTGCTGTAAACTTTATATTAAATAGTAGCCTTATGAAATATGGTGGAGATACTGCTGTTGGAGCAATGACCATTGTTAATGCAGTAAATACCTTTATTCTTATGCCTATTTTTGGTATAAATCAAGGAGTTCAGCCTATTCTTGGATTTAACTATGGAGCTAGATTTTTTCATAGAGTTAGACAAGCTTTTATACTAGCTGTAAAAGGTGCTGTTACTATTTCTACTATTGGATTCTTGGCTATTCAATTTTTATCTAAATATTTTATAGTTATCTTTACTAGCAATCCTGAACTTTTAGATGCTGCATCAAAAGGTCTTAAAGTTTTCACTTTAATGTTTCCTTTTATAGGTTTTCAAATTATAGCAGCAGTTTATTTCCAAGCTATTGGAAAGCCAAAGACTACTATGTTTTTAAGCTTATCAAGACAAGTTTTATTTTTAATCCCCATTGTTTTAATTTTTTCTAGAATCTGGGGAGTTCGTGGTGTATGGATGGCTGTGCCATCTGCAGATATATTATCTGTTATTGTTACTTTTATTATGACAAAAAAAGAGATGAAAAATCTTAAACTTTTAGAAAATGAAGAGGACTTGAGAAAAAATGTCAACGAAAATCAATCAACTAGAGAATCAACCAATTAATAAACTATTTTATAAATTTGCTATCCCAGCTTCAATCGGAATGCTTGTTAACTCCCTTTATGTAGTTGCTGACGGAGTTTTTATATCAAGAGGTATCGGAAGTATTGGAATTGCCGCTGTTAATATTGGATATCCTATAATTAATTTAACAGCTGCTCTGAGCCTTATGTTTGGAGCTGGTGGAGCTACTTTAATCTCTTTAAAAAATGATGACCAAGATTTTAAAAATAAAAGTTTTACATACACAATTATTTTAAATCTTATTTTTTATATTTTAATAGCTTCTGTTGTTTTCATGTTTCCCAATAAAATAATGAAATCTTTAGGAGCAACAGAACTTTTACTTCCTATGGTTAAAGATTATATGTATCCATGTATTGTAGCTACTTTCTTTTTAATGTTATCAATATCATTAAATGCTATTGTTAGAAATGATAACGCCCCTAGAAAAGCTATGAATTCACTTTTTATTGGAGCCATTACAAATATTGTTCTAGATTATATCTTCATATTTAAGTTAAAAATGGGGATTGAAGGTGGAGCTTATGCTACAGCTATTGGACAAGTTTTATCAGCAGTATATCTATGCATGCACTTTCCTAAATCAACTTTTAGAATATCTTTTGATATAAAAGATATTCAATGGAATTTAATGGGAAAAATTTGTTCTTTAGGTTTTTCATCTTTCATTTTAGAGTTTGCAGTTATGGTAATAACAATTCTTTTAAACATAACTCTTTCTAGAACAGAAGGGCAAATAGGAGTTGCTGCTTACGGAATAATCTCTTATTCATTCGTTATCTATAGGATGCTATTTACAGGTTTAGCACAAGGAATACAACCATTAGTTAGTTTTAACTATGGACGTCGTAACTATAGAAGAGTTCTAGCAATTTTTAGATATGCTCATAAATTCTGCTTTATTGCTACTACAATAGCCTTAATTCTAATAAAATTCTTTGCTTTAGATGTTGTTAAAGTTTTTACACACGAATCTCATCTATTTGAATATACAGCTAAAGGTTTATTTTTATACTCTAGTGCTATTATTTTTGTAGGAGCTAATTTTATGAATATATCTTACCTACAAGCTATGGATAAAGCTTTTTTAGCTAATATAATATCAGTTTGTAGAGGTGTAGTATTTATGGGAATCGGAATTGTTATTTTACCAAAACTTCTTGGAGTTGATGGAATCTGGTTAACTCTTCCATTTGCAGATGTATTAACATTTATTTTAACTCTTATAATCTTTAAAGTTCTAGGCATTAATAAAAATTTAAAAGCCTCAAGTATATAGAAAAACTCAGAGAATATTCTCTGAGTTTTTCTATTTTATCTTATAAAGTGAGTATATTTTTTATTTTCTTTTTCTGGTGGAATAATTGTGTCTTTTGTATAGTCAACCATTTTTAAAAGCCAAGCCATATTTTTTCCTAAAATTCTCATTATTTGCTTTCCTTCTTCATCTTGCTCAACTTCTCCAGGTCTTAATCCATGTATTACACTCCAATAATTTGTTGAAGGCATCAACATCTCTGAATAATTCAGATAATTATTTAACTGATCAAATGTTGGAACTCCTCCTGATCTTCTTACTGCAACAACTGATGCACCAACTTTGTGTCTAAAAAGTCCTCCATTAACTGACGCTACATAAAATGCTCTATCTAAAAAAGCTTTCATAGTGGCTCCTAAAGAAGCAAAATGAACTGGTGATCCCAATAAAACACCATCTGCTTCCTTAATTTTTTGTATCCATTCATTTACAAAATTTTCTTCACTCATAACACATTTTTCATCTCTATTTTTAGCACAACCATTACAACCGATGCAACCTCTAATAGCCTTATTTCCCACATGGACTATCTCTAATTCAATTCCTTCTTTTTCTAACTCTTCTCCTACCATTTTTAATGCAAAATATGTATTACCTTTTTCTCTCGGGCTTCCATTAAATGCAACAACCTTCATAAAAACCTCCTCTAATTTAATTATAATTTTAATTATATAACAAATTCTGTTTTTTTTCAGCTTAAAATAGTATAATATATAAAAAAGATTCTAATTTTCTTTACTTAGGAGGATAAATATGAAAAATATTTTAATTGGAGTTACTGGCGGAATTGCCGCTTATAAGTCTGCTAATATAATTTCAATATTAAGAAAAAAAGGATATAATATTAAAGTTATAATGACTGAAAGTGCAACTAACATAATCACTCCTCAAACTTTAGAAACTCTTTCTAGAAATAGAGTTGTAACAGATATGTGGGAAAGAAATCATCAGATCGAGGTTGAACACATATCGTTAGCAGAGTGGGCTGATGCTTTTTTAATTGCTCCAGCAACTTATAATATCGTAGGAAAAGTAGCTAATGGAATTGCTGATGATATGTTATCTACCGTTATTTCAGCATGCAAAAAACCCACATACTTTGCTTTAGCAATGAATGTAAATATGTATGAGAATCCAATTTTAAAAGAAAATATACAAAAATTGGAAAAACTAGGTTATAAGTTTATAGAATCTGACGAAGGATTTTTAGCTTGTAACGTTAATGCTAAAGGAAGACTAAAAAATGAAAATGAGATAGTCGAAATTATAGAGAGAGATTTAACAACTCCTATTCCTAAATTATTAAAAGGAAAAAAAGTTATTATTACAGCAGGTAGAACTGAAGAACCTTTAGATCCTATAAGATATTTTTCAAATAGATCTAGTGGACAAATGGGATACTCTTTAGCTAAAGTTGCTGTTGATTTAGGAGCTGACGTAACTTTAGTTTCTGGCCCTACAAATCTTGAAATTCCACACGGTTTAAAAGAATTTATTAGAATAAGAAGTGCTATTGACATGTTTGATGCTGTTATGGAGAGATTTGATTCTCAAGATATCGGTATAGCTTGTGCTGCAGTTGCAGATTATAGACCTAAGAAC
>NZ_CAMQXC010000115.1 GCF_947038635.1 uncultured Cetobacterium sp.
AGATATAACTTTTTAAGAAGGAAATGTTCTACCAAAAGTGAACAATAGAATGACAATAATAAAAAATATTTTATAGGAGGATTAATTATGGCTACTAACACTAGTACAACTAACAAACAGTTGACACTATTTGGATTTTTCACAATAACAGCCTCAATGGTTATGGCTGTTTATGAATATCCGAGTTTTGCAACTTCAGGATTTTCACTACTTTTCTTCTTACTGTTTGGAGGACTATTTTGGTTCATTCCAGTGGCACTTTGTGCAGCTGAAATGGCAACAATTCCAGGATGGGAAACAGGAGGAGTTTTCACTTGGGTTTCTGAATCATTAGGTGAACGTTGGGGATTTGCGGCAATATTCTATCAATTTTTCGAAATAACAGTTGGTTATATCCCAATGCTTTACTTTATAAATGGTTCATTATCGTACTTATTTGATTGGCCGGTTTTAAATGTAAATCCACATTTAAAATTAATTTCGATATTAATTGTATTTTGGATTTTAACATTCTCACAATTAGGTGGAACTAAATACACTGCTAAAATAGCAAGAATTGGATTTATATTTGGTATTGTAATACCAGCAATAATTTTAATAGGTCTTGCAATTGCTTATGTTGTAGCTGGAAATCCAGTACATATGGAAGTTAGCTGGAATTCATTCTTCCCAGATTTTACTAATGTAAATTCACTAGTTATTTTAGTATCATTTATCTTAAGTTATATGGGTGTAGAAGCATCAGCTTCCCATGCAAACGAGATGGCAAACCCTAAAAAACAATATCCAATAGCTGTATTTATGTTAGTTATTATAGCTATTGTTATAAGTTCTGCAGGAGGATTATCAATAGCTACAGTTATTCCAGCAAATGAGATAAACTTAAGTGCAGGAGTTAACCAAACTTTTGCTACATTAATTAATCACTATGGAAGTCACTTAGATTGGATTGTTAGAATTATAGCTGCATTTATAGGACTTGGAGTTTTAGCAGAGATAAGTGCTTGGATAGTTGGGCCATCAAGAGCTATGTATGTTGCAGCACAAAAAGGTATTTTACCTCCAGTGTTTAAAAAAGTTAATAAGCATGATGTTCCAGTTCCTTTAGTAATGTTCCAAGGAGTTATCGTAACTATTTGGGCAATTGTTTTAACATTAGGTGGAGGAGGAAATAATATGTCCTTCATGACATCAATGTCTTTAACAGTTGTTATCTATTTAATGACATACTTCCTATTATTTATAGGGTATTTAACATTAGTTTTAAAAAGAAAAGCAACAGATGCACAAGCATCTTACCAAATTCCAGGTGGAGTTGTGTTTAAATGTATCGTTGGTGCAATAGGATTCTTAACATCAGTATTTGCATTTATTATATCATTCTTCCCACCAGATAATATTCCAGGTGGAAATACAGGAGAGTATGAAACTATATTAACAGTAGGATTTATAGTTGTTTTAATTCTTCCATTTATAATATACGAATTTAGAGATAAAAAAAATGCAGTAACAATAGATCCAACAAGAATTACAACAGAAAATGCTCCTGAGCATCACTTCTTTGGACATCCTAAAGCTAGAGGAGAGTTCCATATTACTCCGCATCCAGATGATGTTATGCAACAAGATGAAGAACCAAAAAAAGTTGACAATCAGAAACAGGTAGAAGAGAAAAAAGAGGTTGAAACTAAACCAGAATCTAATGAAGAAAAAGAACAAAAATAAAAGTTCTTAGACATGGAGGCAAAAAAATGAATCAAGATGTATTAAGTAAAATAGTAGAGAACAATAAAGGTTTAATATCTCAAGGTGCTGTGGCAACATATATTCCTGAGTTAGCTAAAGTAAGCAAGGATTACTTAGGTGCGGTTATTGCATTTCCAGATGGAACTTTGTTATCAGCAGGAGATACAAAAATTAGATTTGCTATAGAAAGTATATCTAAAACAGTTGTTTTAGCTTTAGCTCTATTAGATAATGGAGAAGAGGAAGTATTTAAACATGTTCATAAAGAGCCTTCAGGAGATGCTTTTAACTCAATAAAAAAATTAGAAACAGAACCTGATCACTTACCAAGAAATCCCTTTATAAATGCAGGAGCTATTATGACAGCTTCTTTAATAAAAGGAAAAGATCCAGAAGATAAATTTAATAGAATTCTAGAGTTTATGAAAAAAATAAGTGAAGATGATTCTTTAGAGTTAGCTACAGATATCTATTTAAGTGAAAAAGCTACTGGAGATACAAATAGAGGTTTAGCTTACTATATGAAAGGACAAGGAGTTTTAAGTGGAAATGTAGAAGAGATTCTAGATGTATACTTTAAACAATGTTCAATATATGTAACTACAGAGAGTTTAGCTAAAATTGCAAGATTCTTTGCAAATGGTGGAGTTTTATCTAATGGAGAGAGAGTTATTCCTAAAAAATATGCACAAATAGTTAGTGGATTAATAGCTACTTGTGGAATGTATGATCAAAGTGGAGAATATCTTGATAATATTGGAATTCCAGGAAAATCTGGAGTTGGAGGAGGAATAATTTCTCCAGTATCAAGTAAAAAAATAGGTGTTGCAGTATTTGGACCAGCTTTAGATGCTGAAGGAAATAGTGTTGCAGGTATGGGAATAATGAAAGATATCTCAAAAGAGATGGAACTAGATATGTTTTAAAAAACTAAAAAAGGTCTCTTTAATTAAGAGACCTTTTTAAAATAGGAGGTATTCTATATGTTTCAAGGTGTAATACATGGAAATGTAGCGTTTATGGTAATAGCGACGGTGCTTGTATTTTTTATGACTCCTGGATTAGCATTTTTTTATGGAGGACTTGTAGAAAAGAAACATTCATTAACTCTAATGTTACAAATTTTCATTTCAATTGGAGTAGTAACTTTAATGTGGGTATTTGGAGGATTTAGTTTAGTATTTGGAAATACAATTGGTGGAATTATTGGAGATCCGTTTCAATACATGAATTTTAAAGATGTAATTTTTCAAGTAAATACTAAATATGGTTTAACAATTCCATTTTTAATGTTTTTCATGTATCAATTAATGTTCGCAATAATAACATTACCTTTAATGACAGGGTCAATAGTTAATAGAATAACAATGGGAGCTTGGATAAAATATCTTGTTATTTGGATGATCTTAGTTTATTTTCCTGTAGCTCACTGGGTATGGGGACAAGGATTTTTAGCTAAAATGGGATTTGTAGACTTCGCCGGAGGAACAGTTATTCACGTTTCAGCAGCATTTTCTGGATTGGGAGCTCTTTGGGTTCTTGGTAAGAGAAAAGTAATAACTGGGAAAGGACCATTTAATATGGGACTTGTAGCAGTTGGAGCTGGAATACTTATGTTTGGTTGGTTTGGATTTAATGCAGGAGGTACTTTAGCTGCTGCAGGAACAACAGCAATTGTATTTACAAATACAGGAGTAGCTGGTGCAAGTGGTATGATCGTATGGGCTATAATGTCATACTCAGAAAAGAAAAAGTTTTCATTTTTAGATCCTTTAATTGGAGCAGTAGCAGGACTAGCAACAATAACACCAGCTTCAGGATACGTAACACCACCATCTGCATTATTGATTGGAGCATTAGCAGGAATTGTATGTTTCTATGCAATAAAAATACCAAGAAAAATGCAATGGGATGATGCTCTAGACGTATGGGGTGTTCATGGTGTTGGTGGATTTATGGGAACTGTATTAATAGGTCTTTTAGCAAATGAAATGGTAAATAAAGTTTCAGCTAGTTCTCATCAATTATGGGTTCAATTGTTTGGAGCGTCATTAGTAGGAGTATACTCTATAGTAGTTTCGTATTTAATAATGAAATTTTTAGATAAAACTTCTAATATTAGAGTAACAAAAGAGCAGATTGAAAAAGGTTTAGATGAAAGTTTATTAAATGAAAAATATAGTGATGATTAAGAAAAGCTCTAAGCGAGTAAACGCTTAGAGCTTTTTTTCTGTTTATTTATGTTTTTCTATTTCCCAACTCATAATAGTTCTAATAATAACTATTAAAAGAACGAGTACAATATTTTGTAAATCTCTTAAAATAATAGTATCAACAATATCTGCAATAATTAGAAATTGAAGACCTACTAAAATATACTTATCAAAAGTTTCCCTCATTATTTTATTAAAACTAAGAGCTTCTTTATTTGTAAATAGAATTTTAACACTTTTTAAAAATCCAAAGCATATAACTCCTATAGATAGAGCTGTAAAAAAGAAAGCTAACCAATGTAATAAAAGTTTAAAGGAATCCATAATATAGTGTTCAAAAGTAAGCATAAAATCCACCCCTTAATAAAAAATTATCCCTCTAAATCTTGTTCTCCACCACCATTGACAGGAAGAATTTGTCCTGTTATCCATTTAGATAAAGGAGATGCTAAGAAAAATACAGCCATAGCTATATCATCAGCTTCTCCTAAAACCTTCATAGGTGTTTTCTTTAGCATAACCTGTTCCAACTCAGGAGTTAAAACTGTAGCTAATGCATGAGTTTTAATTGCACCTGGAGCAATAGCATTCACTCTAATAATTGGACCTAAATCAACAGCCATATATTTAGTGAGTTGATTAACAGCAGCTTTAGAACTTCCGTAAACACTCATATTATGACTTTGCATTATACTAGACATTGAACTAATATTAACGATTGATCCATATTCACTTGCAATCATATGAGGAGCACAAAGTCTAGAAAGATTAAAGATACTAAAAACATTAAGGTTATATATTTTTTGAAGATATTCAGGAGTTAGTTCTAAAAACTTTTCTCTTCCTCCTCCGCCACCTCCAGCATTATTAACTAGAATATTAATTTTACCAAACTCTTTAATAGTTGCCTTAACAACTTCCTCTAAATCTTGTATAGATGTAACATCACATTTTACTCCAAAGGCTTTAACACCTTCACCTCTAGCTTCAATAGCTGTATTGTCAGCATCAACTTTATTTAAATCAGCACATACAATATTAGCACCAGCTCTAGCTAACATTAAAGCAGAAGCTTTACCAATTCCAGCACCAGCACCAGTTATAATAGCAACCATACCTTTTAAATTATAGTGATTTTCAATTTTAAACATAATAAAACACCTCCTGATTTAATTTTCTAATAAAAGGTAGAAAATCCTTTTATTATTAAAAATTAAAAGGATTTAAAAAAATTATTTCGAAAAAAGTATTAAGAATATTGAATAAAGGAGGAATATATGAACATAGGAATATTAGGAAATGGAGTTGTAGGGAATGCTTTAGCAGAGGTTTTTCATAAATTAGGACACCCAGTTCAAATAGGGGTAAAAGATTTAAAAGAGGAGATTGAAAAAAAGCATTTTATAGAGTATGTTGATGGAAAAGATATAGCGGAAGATAATGAAATTATAATTATAGCTGTACCTGGAAATAAAGTTGAAAAAGCTGTAACAAATATAAAAAATCCTGAAGGAAAAATTTTTATTGATTTAACTAATCCAATTGGAGAGGATTATATTTTAACTCGTGGAAGATATACTTCTAATGGAGAGGTAGTACAAGAGATTTTAAAGGATTCTCATATAGTAAAAACTTTAAATACCCTTGGAGTAGAGAAATTAATTAATCCTTGCGTAAATGAAAAAAAATTAACAATGTTGTTAGCTGGGAATAATAAAATAGCTAATAAAAAAGTTGAAGAGTTACTTTTTGAAATGGGATTTGATCCAATGTTGATAGGAGATATACATTTTTCTAGATATTTAGAGCCTCTTGCAATGATTTGGATAGAGATGGTAAGGAAGCAAGGGAAATCTTTTGAAAATGGATTGATTTGGATAAGATAAAATGAGTAAAGAAAAATATGTGATCTATATTGCAGTATTGACTGCTTCTTTTGGTTATATTTTTGATTTTGATTCAGCAGTTATATCTAGTAGTGTTGAGGTTTTAGCAAATACGTTTAAAATAGATAAAAAAATGATAGGAACACTAATAACTATTGTTTTAGTAGGTGGGTTAATAGGTGGATTTTGTGCAGGATATTTTTCTGAAAAAATTGGAAGAAAAAAAACAATATTGTATAGCTTGTTAGGATTTCTAATAGGTGGTTTTATAACTACATTTTCTTTAAATATAGAGATGTTTATGTTAGGAAGATTAGTTATGGGACTAGGATTGGGAAGTATATTTTTAGTTGGAGCTATATATGTAATTGAGATATCTCCAATAGAAACTAGAGGAAGAAATGGAACGATTAATCAACTGTTTATGCCTTTTGGATTAGTTGTAGGATTTTGGTTGGCATATTTAATAACAAATACTTTAACAAATAGATTTATAATAGATAACTCATGGAGAGTTCTATTTTTTTTAGAAACTTTTCAAGGGTTAATTATATTTATACTTTTTTTAAGAATACCTGAAAGTCCAAGATGGTTGTACTTAAAGGGATACAAAGATAAAGCTAGAGAAAGTTTAAAAAAAGTATTAACTGATGAAAGAGTTGAAAAGGTTATGGAAGAGTTAGCTATAACTTCAGGTAGTGAAAAAGTAGAGGGTAAAATAAATTTTAGAAAAATTAATAAAGGAGTAAAAATAGTAATTGTACTAGTTGTAATTTCAGCAGTTTTCAAACAGTTTTCTGGAATAAACCCAATAATATATTATGCACCAGAGATTTTTCAAGAAACTTCATCAATTAATACATCAGGATATTTTCAAAGTGTTACAATGGGATTCTATGAGATTTTAGGGTCAGTTATTGTATTATTTTTAATTGATAAGTATGGAAGAAAAAAACTACTTTTTTACGGAACTTTAATAATGACTATTTCATTAGGATATTTGACTTACGCTCTTTTTTATAAAGAGCGAGGAGCATATGATGTATATTCAGTTTATATTTATAATTTAACATATACAGTAGCCTTTGGAACAGCATTAACAGTTTATATATCTGAGATTACACCAAATTCAATTAGATCTTTAGGAGTTACTCTTTTTAATGTTATAAACTATATATTTG
>NZ_CAMQXC010000116.1 GCF_947038635.1 uncultured Cetobacterium sp.
TTTCATAAAATCATTTAATAATATATTATATTCTATTAAATGGGAGTGATTTGTATGGAACTAAAAGAATTAAATGAAAAAATACCATTTTTCGTTCAAGGGATTGATATTGAAGCCCCAAAAGATTTTGTATTTAAGCTTATATCGGATTACAGTAAGCATGCTCTTTGGATTACAGGTTTAGAGGATGAGAAGCATACAGATACACCTGAAATTACTGGTTCTACTTTCTGTGAAAAAATAAAAATGTATGGTTTTAAAGAGGAATATTGCGGAAAAGTTCTATCATATGAAGATGGTAAAATGTATCAAATTGAAATAGGTGACAAATGGGTAGATTTTAAAATTGAATATGATTTTGAAGAGGTTAATCCAAATAAAACTCACTTAATATTAACAGCTTGGACATTAAAAGGAACTTCATTACATAAATTATTCAATGTTTTTAATAAAAGAATTTTAGAAGATCAATTAACTAGATTAAAAGTTGTTGCTGAAACTGAATTTAATAAAACAAAATAACAAAAAAATGGAAGGACTTAAGTTCTTCCATTTTTATTTAATCTATTTTTTCTTATTCTCTTTAGACTTATGATTTATTCCACTTAAAAATTTAATTACAACACCTATTAACATAAACATCAATAGCCCACCATAATACAGTTTCATCTTATCTAACTGTTTTATTACTGGTACTGTAAAATCATATCCCGCAAAAATAAAAGCTATAAATGTCATTACTGAAACTGATATTCCTGCTAAAATAGGTATTAAATTTCCTTTTGATATTTGAAACGGTGATACATATCCTCTTTTTCTAAAGAATATATAACTAATTCCTAGACAGAAATATGGTACTATTAAAGCCATTGTTGTCATATCATATACTCTATAATATAACTCTCCTGCTGCTTCACCACCAAAAGTTGTAAGAGCTATAAATAAAAATGCTAATATTGTTTGGAATATTAAAGCATTTCTTAAAATTCCATTTTTATCAGACTTCTTTGTTAACCAATCTGGAAAAGTTCCCTTTGGTGCTTCACTAAATACTCCAGCAGCTAAAGAGCTTCCCCAAAGAATAAGAGCAACTAAAGTTATTAATGAATAAGCTATTCCCATTAATTTAACAAACCAAATTCCTAATCCTATCTTATCCCCCATAAATTTAAACCCTGCTAAAACTGCATTTATTAATGATATTTTTGAAAAATCCTCTTGTGTTCCAAATGCTGAAACTGAAACAATTCCTAAAACATAAAGTATTCCTATTAGCATTGAAGCTACAAGTAAACCTTTAACAAAGTTTTTCTCTGGATTCTCTACTTGATTTACATACGGTCCTACTACTTCTCCTCCACCAAATGCAAATAATATCCATGAAAATGTTCCTAAAGATCTAGCTAAATCAGATTTAGATGTAGTTTTTATTATAAACATCTCAGTTGTCAAATCTGTAGCTCCCTGTCCTGTTAAATGAAGGTATATACCAGCTACTAAAAACATTAGTACTGTAAATAATGAAACATAACCTATTGGTTTTGAAAGAGCTCCTATAGCTTTTTGATACTTTACTCCAATAATTAATGATATAACTAATGCCACTAAAGATAATGTAGCTGTTTGGATATTTGATATATTTGCGTCTCCAAATAATCCAAAACTAAAGTATGTTGGTACTCTTGTTGCTAACGTTGGTAAATAAAATATATTTGCTATAAAGTATGACCAAATTGCAAAATAGGCCATCTTTTTTCCTAATCCTATCTCTATCCATGAATATATTCCGCTCGTTCTATCTTGAGCATATGCTCCAAACTCTGCCATTATTAAACAAAGTGGTAAGAAATAAAATAATATTCCTATTACCAACATTGTGGCGGATGACATTCCTACTTCTTTAAAATTATTGGCAATATTTCCAAATCCAAATACTCCCAAGAATATCATCATTACTAGTGATGACACAGATAGATACTTCTTTTTCATTCTCAACTCCTCGTACTGTATTATATTTAAAACAATTTTTATAATAACACCTTTACTAAAAAAAATCAATTTTTTTATTGTCTATTTATATCAATTTTAAAGTATAATTTTTTGTATAAATATTGTATAATTAAAAAAAGTATAATTTTTTAAGGAGTGTGGAATAATGATAAAAGTCAATGCTATTGGACAAACTTGTCCTATACCAGTTATTATGACAAAAAATGCTTTAAAAGAGATAGCAGAAGGTTTAATTGAAGTTTCTATAGATAACAAAATTTCTAAGGAAAATATTGAAAAATTTTCAAAAGAGATGGGATTTTCTTTTACTACTAGAGAAGAAAATGGAATATTTTTTATTCAAATAAATAAAACTATTGAAAAAACTTCATCAGATTCTAGTACTTCTGACAATGAAAATAACACGATTATAGTTATTGCTTCTGATAAAATGGGTGATGGTGAAACTGCTCTTGGTGAAACTTTAATGAAAGGGTTTATATATACTCTTACAGAAATGGAGTTTTTACCAAAAGCTATTCTTTTCTATAATAAGGGTGTTTTCTTAACAGCTTCTAATGAGACGACTATAAAAGACTTAAGAATTCTTGAGGAAAGAGGAGTTGAAATTCTATCTTGTGGAGCTTGTCTTAACTTCTATCATTTAGAAAATAATATTGCTGTTGGAAGTATTACAAATATGTATAATATAATAGATAAACAAATGAAAGCAAATAAGGTGATTAGACCATAATGAATTCAGAAAAATTTTTAATTATAACAATAGATTCAACTCATTTAGTTATGAAAGTAGAGAAATTTTTAGTTGATAGCGGAATCGATGTTCGTATCATTCCATTACCTGGTGAATTAAAAGCTAGCTGTGGACTTTCTTTAAAAGCAAATATCCAAGATGCTCATAAAGTACTAGAGCTTTTAATTGAAAATAATATAGATAAAAATATATATAATTTCTATCTTTGTGAAAAAAATGGTTTTAAAAAGAACTTTTCTACTTTTAATTTTTAAATATTTATGATATAATAAATATGAAATTGGAAGCGGATGAGTTACTGGTGTACTCAGCAGTCTTCAAAACTGTCTTGGCGAGTTAAATCGCTGGTAGGTTCGATTCCTATACGCTTCCGCCAATTTTAAAAGTTCAGCCTCACTTAAAAAAGTGAGGCTTTTTTATTACTTCTATTTTTTTCCTAAAAAATCTTTATAAATTAAATAATAAACTGATGCTGACCAACTGAAGTTAGAACAGTGTAATCCCTCTCCTGTTTCTGGATTATAATTCTCTCTAATCACCCCATCAGTTAATAATCCCTCTGAGTTTTCAAAAAGTTTTATACTTAAATCTTTAGCTTCTTTTTTATACCCGTAGTTATTTAAACCTATTATTCCAAAATAAGCTTGATCTAACCATACTGGTCCACGCCAATATTTTACTGGGTTATACTTTGGATTATCCTTTGCTGATGTTGGAAACGGTAAGTATGTATTCATCACATTTTCATCCATTACATTTTCTACTACTCTTTTAGCTTCCTTTTTTGTAGCTAAGTTTGCCCATAATGGTATATATCCCTCTGTTCCTTTCCCCCTATTTACAAGAAGTTTTTTATTTCCAGCTTCATCTATCTGTAAGTCATAATAATACCCTGTTTTTTCATCAAACATATTTTTATTTACATATTCTTTAACTTTTTTCGCAGATGCTAAATACTCTTTTTTCTCCTTAGGTAAACCTAATATCTCTGCCATATTACTTAAATATACTTTTTCAGCATATAAAAATGAATTTAAATCTACTGATTCTTGATTTATAGAGTATCCTACTAAATTTCCCTTTGAATCTTTATTTTCTAAAACCTTAACACCTATATCACCTGCTCCAGATCCCTCTACGTCAAATCTAACAGCATTATCCATACCACTTTCCCATGCTGCTGCTAGTATTATCTCCTCAGGAGTATTATTTAATCTGTGAACCATTCCACCATATTCAGCAATACCATTTTTATCAAAATCTCTATTTGTATACCACCAATTATGATACTCTTTTAATTTAGGATACATCTCTTTTAAAAACTCTTTATCTTCACTTACTTTATAAACTTCCCAAACAGCCCATGCTGCTAAAGCTGGTTTTGAATTTCTTTCATTCCAGTTTCCACCGTCTCCATCTCTATCCTCATCTTTATTATAGAAAATAGCATCTATAATTACACCAGCATCCTGAGGTCTTAGATTATCATCTTTTGTAATTTGGTAATCAAATAATGCTCTTATATTATTTTTAGCTAACTCTTCATTAAAATTAGCAGTTGCCACAGCTTGCTTCCAAGAATCCCAAGCCCAAAAACCATTAAACCATTTATAGCTCACAGATGGTGTTATTCCATCATGCTTTATTGCTCCAGCAGGGCTTCTCCAGTTTGTAATTAAAGTATTAATAGATTTTACTGCTGCTATATCATACTTTGAATTTATATCTGTTGTTTTTACTGTTTTATCTATATAATCTTGCCATCTTTTATTATTTTCAACAAAATATTTATTTCCATTTTCTATTATATCTTCAACTAATTTCTTCTCTTTCTTAGCTTCATCTTTTGTAAATGTATACGACTCTGTAGTATACGTAACTAGTTCATCTTTTGGTGGAATAACTATAGATTTTTCAAGCTCAGATTTATATATATTATTTTTAATCTTTGTTTTTACTGGTAACGAATGTCTTATTTCAAACTGTGTATCATCACTTACTAAATAATCCCAAACTAATCTTTTTTCTTTAAAATCAACTATAACTCCATTTTCAGATTTTTTTAAAGAGTTATTAAGAGTTATATAGTTGTACTCTTTATTTTTTTCATTCCATTTTCCTAATTTATTATATAATTTTCCAGACCAGTTTAAACTAATATTTAAATCTTTATCTGTCTTATTTGTTATAGTTGTTTTTATAAGAGCTGTTCTATTTGTTACAAAAATAAGTTCTAATGTTAAATTAAAATCTTTTAAATTATAATTTTGAACTAACTTACCTGGAATATAATCGAA
Source organism: uncultured Cetobacterium sp. (assembly GCF_947038635.1). Classification (GTDB taxonomy): domain Bacteria; phylum Fusobacteriota; class Fusobacteriia; order Fusobacteriales; family Fusobacteriaceae; genus Cetobacterium_A. The sequence goes on from NZ_CAMQXC010000116.1 coordinate 5,062, forward strand.
TTTTGCCTCACTTTTTGATAGATCATATTTTTCATTTGTTAATTTATTTATAATCTCTATTTTACTAAAACTATCTGATAAATTTGCTGCATACTCCTCTGCTAAATAAAATGGTCCTGCAAACCCTCCATACATAGAGTATTTCTCATATTCTGGTTGATAATAACCATGCCAAGCTCCTAAATCTACAAAGCTATTTATATAGTTTGTTCCTAATTTATCTGTCTCTTTTCTAGGAGCAAAGTATGTAAACTCTTTTGGTTCTCCTTGAACATTTAATATATTTTTATAATTCTCTCTATTAATACTTCTGTTATTTTCTCTCTCTTTTGTTGCACAACTAAAAAGTAAAAAACTAATTGATCCCAATGTTAATATTTTTTTCATATTTTCTCCCTATATAAAATTTATAGTACGGATAACTTTTAATATCCGTACTATTTAACTTTTTATGCTAATTTGTTAGCTTTTTTCTTTTGTATTCCTAAAGACTTTTTTTCATAACTATTATATTTCCATAATGCCCATCCCATGAATATTACAACTCCTCCTACATTATAAACTAATGTTAACATAATGCTTTGTCCCTCTGGGAAAATAGCTGCAATAAATGCTACTGAAAATATACATAGTAGAAATGATGTTACTATTAATCCAAATTTTCTAGAACCCATTTTAAAATCTCTTTCTAAGTGATCTTTATTAAGTCTTAGATTAAAGTATGCAATCATTATAAATAATGGTGGTAAAAGTGATGTAGCTGCTGTCATATTTATAATTATTCCTAATAATTCATTTATATCTCCAGACCCTAGCGCTGGTATTAAAAGAAGTGGTATTACAATTAAAAATTGAATCCATGTTGCTCTTTCTGGAATTCCATATTTATTTAGAGCCACTGTTTTTTCACCAAACATATCTTTTGGAATCTCTGAGAAAAAAACTTTAACTGGAGCTGATGTCCAAACTAATAAAGCACCTAAGGCACTTGCTAACATAACAACTCCTATAAAATGATGAACTAACTTTTGACTTATTCCAAAATGATTTCCAAGTCCTACAAATACCTGAAATATTCCTGAAGCATATGATAGTTGATCTTGTGGAACAAAAACATTTACTAATAATGATCCTACTGAATATAATCCACCTATCATTATTCCTGCCACAACTATCATTCTAACAAAAGCTTTTGATCCGCCTTTTAAGTCATTTATATAAACTCCAATAGCTTCAGATCCTCCAGCAGCAAAGAATATCCATGCCATAGCTCCGAAAAATTTCCAGTTAAATGTTGGTGTCATAGCTTGAATTGTAATTGGTGTTGCAGGTTGCACTCCACCTAGTAGTGCTCCACCACATAAGATAATAAAAGCAAATGACATAAATAACATTAAAGAGCTTCCAAAACTTGTAACTTTTCCAATCCATTCAGCTCCTTTAGTAGAAACCCATGTAGATACTGTAAATATAAGTATTGATAGTACTGATATTGTCATTGGCGTAAATGTATATTCATATCCCCAGAAAGCATAAGATGTATACACTAAAATACTTGGTAACAATGATGTGAAGTAAAATAGATTTACAAACCAGTATGCATATGCACTTAAAAATGCCCATTTAGGACCTAACGATGATTTTACCCATTGATAAACTCCTGATTCAGAATCTTTATTTAAACTAACAAATTCTGAAATAATAAATACAAATGGTATAAAGTAAAACAATGTTGCAAATAGGAAACCAGGGGCCGAAGCCATCCCGATTTCTATATTATTATTAATTACATTTCTAAAATTAAATACTGCTGCTATTGTCATTGATAATAGTGAAAACTTTCCTATTTTTGCTCTTGTTGACATATATCCTCCATAATACTATTTATTTAAGAAATAATTATCTTCAATTGTT
>NZ_CAMQXC010000117.1 GCF_947038635.1 uncultured Cetobacterium sp.
GAGATAGCAGTGAGCGAATGACTACTTCTGTTGATTCTGAAAATGAAGTAATTGGAATCGGTTCAGCAAAAATTGCAAGTAGTGGTACATTAGTTGCTACTGGAAAAGCTGTTCGTGAAGCTAAAGAAAAATTAAAATCTAAAATTTTATCTGAAGAAGAGATAGTTTTTAAATCTTTCTTGGTTCCTGCTGATCCTTACACTAAAAAAATATTATCTCCTGCTTTATCTGATTTAATGGATTATACTGCTACTCAACTTGTACAAAAATCAATTGAAAAAGATACTTGGATGGAAAATAATAAAGTTTATGTAGTATACAGTATTTCAAAAAATGAGATTTTATCTGAATCTCAAAATATATTTATTCAATATATTGATGATATAACAAGCAAATTCCAACTTATTAAAGAGGGGGTAACACAAACACAATGAATATAGAAACACTTAATTTAAATAGTAACTATCAAAAAAATGAGCTAAAGGAATTTCTAAAAAAGTTTCAATTAAATTTTGATGAAACTATTGATTACTCTTTAGTTATTAGAAAAAATGAGGAAATTGTTGCGACAGCCTCTAAAAGTAAAAATATAATAAAATGTTTTGCTATAGATGATTCTTTAAGAGGAGAAGGCGTTACAAATACCCTTGTTACAACGCTCCTTAACAAATCTTTTGATCAAGGTATTTTCCATACTTTTGTTTTTACAAAACCTTCAAATGAAGATATTTTTAAAGGTGTTGGATTTAAACCAATTTCAAAAACTGACAAAGTAGCGCTTCTTGAAATTGGAATGAACTCCATTGATAAAACTATTGATAAAATAAAATCAAAACTAAATTGGAAGGAAGATAGTAATAATGGTCTTCTTATAATGAATTGCAATCCCTTTACCTTAGGGCATCAATTTCTTATTGAAACTGCTGCTAAAAAGATGGACAATATTTTAGTTTTAGTTGTTGAAGAGGATAAATCTTCTTTTCCATTTTTAGATAGAATTGCTTTAGTTAAAAAGGGAACAGAGTATCTAAAAAATGTAACTGTATTACCTAGTACAGAATATGTTATATCTTCAGCCACATTTCCTAATTACTTTTTAAGAAAAGAGGATGATTCTTTAGTTGAGTTTATGAAGTTAGATACTAAAATAACTGCTGAACACTTTTGCAAAAAACTTAACATCTCAACTAGATTTGTTGGAGAAGAACCATTTTGTGAAGTAACTAAAAAATATAATGATACTATGATTAAAACTTTTAAGGAATTTAATTTAGAAGTTTGTATTATTCCAAGAAAAGAGATGGAACATTGTGCTATAAGCGCCTCACAAGTTCGTGCGCTTTTAAAAGAGGACAAATTAGATGAGGTTAAAACTCTAGTTCCATATTCTACTTACGAATACTTAATTTCAGAAAAAGGAAAGGAGATTACAGAGAGAATCAAAAATTCTAACTCTGTTCACTGATATAGATGTTTAACTTAGAAGAGTTTTTATTAATGAGAGAAAAAAGAGTAGAAATCCAAAATGAAATTATTGAGAATTTTAAAAATCCTATTTTAGTCCTAAGAGCCAACTATCCTGGAGAGGAGAAAAATAGTTTTGTTGCTAAATATATTATCGAGATTATAAAAGATGAAATTCTAGAAATTTTCAATTCACAAATTATGTATTCAAAAAAGATTGAATCTATTGAAGGACCCACATATATATATTCAATTAATTATTCTGGTAAAAATATAAAAAAAATCGCTATGGAAATTGAAGAACTTCATATTTTAGGTCGATGTGTTGATATCGATGTTTTCGATAATAATGGTTATCCATTTTCTAGAAAAGATTTTGGTGGAGAAAAAAGACAGTGTCTTCTTTGCAGCGATATGGCTTTTGTTTGCGCTAGAACTAAAAAACATACTCAAAAAGATGTTCAAATAGCTATCGAAAAAAGACTAGAAGAATATTTAAATTCTGAGCGTAGTAAAGTTGAGATAGTGAGTACTTTCTCAAATCTAGCTTTAAAATCAATTGTTTTAGAGGTTTCTGCTTCACCATCTTTCGGGTTAGTTTCACCGCATACTAACGGTTCCCACGAAGATATGGATTTTTTTACCTTTATTGATAGTGGATTTTCTTTAAATAGTTACTTTAAAAAAGTTGTAGATGCAGGGTATTCACCCTTATCAGTTGATTTAATTTTTAAGAAAATAAGATTTATGGGAAAAATTGCTGAAGATAATATGTTTTTAGCTACTCATAACGTAAATACGCACAAAGGAATGATTTTCTTAATGGGAATTACTGCCGCTTTAAGTGCTAAAGCTAAGTATGAAAATTTATCATTCAATGATATCTCATCTCTTATAAAAGAGATGTGCCGAGATATTTTAAAAGACTTTAATGATATTCATAAAAAATCTTCTCTTACTCATGGAGAAAAATTATATATTAAACATGGTGTAGTTGGTGTAAGAGGAATTGTAAAAAATGGTTTAGATATTATTTTTAATAATTCCATTGAAATTTTTGAAAAATCTTTAGTTTCTGGAGAGCATATTAACTCTGCAATGATTAGAACCCTTATATTTTTAATGAGTAGTTTAGAAGATACAACCATTTTACACAGACACGATATTGAAATTCTAAATTTTGTAAAACTTAAAGCTAAAGATTTACATTTAAAATTTGATAATAACTCTTTAGATATAAATTTATTAACCGAAATTGAAAAAGAGTTTATAGAAAAAAGAATTAGTCCAGGTGGAGCTGCTGATCTTCTTGCGATTACAATGTTTTTATATTTTATAAAACCATATTTTAAAATTTTTTAAAGAGACTATTTTTATAAAAATAGTCTCTTTTTATCTAACTATAAATATTTTATAACTTCTTTTATAATCTCTGCTGTTAATCCCCATATAACTTTATCTTCATAGATATAAATATAAACTTCTCTTGGAGAACTTTTCCAAGGTGAATGATACATTTTAGGTAAATTTAACTCTACTGCTGGAAATACAAATTTCTCCCCATTTTCATAATAGTAAGGTTTAGTTTCTACTTCTAATTTTTCAATTCTTGGAGGATTTTTTTTAAAGAAATCAATAGGAACTACAAAACACTCCTCTACTTCATCCTCATTTATTTTTAATTTCTTTAATTTTTTCTCTTCTATAATACCTAAAAAAGCTTCTACCATTATCCCTGAAGGTATCACTAATGTCCCTATTTTTCCTTTAATATCTATTTCATCTATGCCAATCTCCTCTTTACACTCTCTTAAAGCTGCTTCTAAACTAGTTTCTCCTTCTTCTATTTTTCCACCTGGAAAAGATATATCTCCTCCTTGTCTTACTCCTCTAGCTCTTTTTTCAAACAAAAAATATTTCTTATCATTTTTTTCAACAACTAATGTTATCACAGCTGAATTAAAATATTTTTCTTTTCCGATTATTTTTTCTGTAAAATCTATATTCATTACAACTCCCTCCTCTAAATTTATTATAATCTTTATTTTATAAAAATTCTTCATTTTTTTATTTTTGATTGTTTTTGAAAGAATTTGAAAGAAAATGATTGATTTTTATTTTACACTATGATAATATACTTTCTATAAAGGATGTGATTTTATGTTGAATATAGAAAGAGAAAATTCTATTTTAGAACTTTTAAAACAAAAAGAGGTTATAAAAATCCAAGAAATCGTTGAATTTTTAAATATTTCAGAAGCTACTGCTCGAAGAGATTTAGCTTCTTTAGAAAAAAAAGAACTTGTTAAAAGAGTTCACGGAGGAGCTATCTTAAATAACTCTTTAGATACTACAAAGGATTTTAACATCCAATACAGAAGAAATCTTAATAGAGTGGAAAAAGAAAAAATTGCAAAATATGCTGCAAGTTTCATTAAAAGAGATTCCTATATTTTTTTAGATGCTGGAACAACAACTCTTTGTATGATTAAATATTTAAAAAATCTTAATATAAAAGTTGTAACAAATGGATTAAATTTAATAGATGAATTAGAAAAGTATGAAATTGAAAGTTATTTAATAGGTGGTAAAATTAAAAGTAAAACTAGTTGTACTGTTGGGTTTTCAGCAGCTCAATATTTAAAAACTTTTAATTTTCAATATGCTTTCATTGGTGTTAATGCTGTTACTTTAGATGGCTATAGCACGCCTGACTTTGAAGAAGCTCTTATTAAAAGTGAAGCTATTAATAAAAGTATGGACACTTTTTTTCTTTGTGATCATTCAAAAATTGGAAAAAGTAGTTTTACTATTTTTTCTACTTTAGATAAAGGGACTTTAATTACAGATAAGCCACTTTCTAAAGAATATAAAAATATAGTAAAAGTGGAGGTAGTAAAATGATATACACGTTAACTTTAAATCCTGCTTTAGATTATTTTTTATCCTTTGATTCTTTTATTGAAGGAAATTTAAACACTCCTAAAGAAACATATAAACTTCCTGGAGGAAAAGGGATTAATGTATCTAAAATTTTAAAAAATTTTAATACAGAATCAATTTGTTTAGGATTTATTGGTGGATTTACTGGAGAATTTATAAAAAATACTTTAAACCACGATGGTTTAAATACTAAGTTTTTCAATGTTGATGAAGACACTCGTATAAATATTAAAATAAATAATAATGGACTTGAAAGTGAAATTGCAGGTACTTCTCCTACGATTTCAAAAGAAAATCTTCAAGAGTTACTTAATTTTTTAAAAGCTAATCTTAAAGCTAATGATATTTTAGCTCTATCTGGAAGCGTTCCATCTTCTTTACCTTCTACTATATATGCTGATATTATTGAAAGCATTCCAAAGGATGTAAAAGTTATTTTAGATACTAGAGGTCTTCCTTTTGAAATTGCTTTAAAAAAAGGTGTATTTTTAATAAAACCAAACAAGGATGAAATCAATGAATTTTTTAACTCTAATTTTTCAACTACTGAAGAGTTAGTTGAAGCTGGTAAAAAATTACAAGAGATGGGAGCTAAAAATGTTTTAATCTCTTTAGGTTCTAAAGGATCTATTTTTATAACACAAAATGAAATTTTTATAAGTGGAGTTCCAAAAGGTACTCTTATTAGTTCAAATGGTTCTGGAGATTCAATGATTGGTGGATTTATATATGGTCTTAATAAATCCCTATCTTTAAAAGAGTGTTACGAGATTGGAATTGCTTCTGGAAGTGCTACTGCTTTTTCTAAAGGATTAGCAACTTTTAATACTATGACAAATTTATTAAAAGATATTAAAGTTATTAATTTATAAATGGGAGGAATATTATGTTAGATAAAATGTTAGTAAAAGATTGTATAAAATTAAATTTAAATGCTAAAAGTAAAATTGAAGTTATTGATGAACTTGTTGATGTTCTTTACAATGCTGGTAGACTTAATGATAAAGATGAATTTAGAAAAACTATTTTAAATAGAGAGGAGCAAAGCTCTACTGGTTTAGAAGAAGGAATTGCTATTCCCCATGGAAAATCATCATCTGTTAAAATTCCTACTGTTGCATTTGGACTTTCTAGAGAGGGAATTGATTATGATTCTTTAGATGGTGAGCCATCTAAATTATTTTTCATGATTGCTGCTCCTGCAGATGCTACAGATTCACATATTGAAACATTATCTCAACTGACATCTCTTTTATTAGATGATGATATTAGAGAACAACTTTTAAAAGTAAAAACAGAGCAAGAAGTTCTAGATATTCTTTTAAAAGAGGATAATGTAGGAGAGGAACTTGTCCCGCCTAAAGAGGATGACAATGATTATCAAGTACTTGCTGTAACTGCTTGTCCAACTGGAATTGCTCATACATATATGGCCGCTGAAGCTTTAAACAAAAAAGCTAAAGAAATGGGAGTTAAAATCAAAGTAGAAACTAATGGATCTACAGGAGTTAAAAATCACCTTACAGATGAAGAGATTAAAAATGCAAAAGGAATTATAATTGCTGCTGATAAAAATGTTGAGATGGCTAGATTTAACGGAAAGCATGTTGAAATTGTTGGAGTTAAAGAGGGAATTAAAAGACCTCAAGAATTAATTCAAAAAGCTTTAGATCAAACAGCACCAGTATATTCAAATAAAGAAACTAAAACATCTTCTGGAACTAGTGAAAGAAAGGGATTCTATAAGCATTTAATGAGTGGGGTTTCTAATATGCTACCATTTGTTGTTGGTGGAGGTATCTTAATTGCAATATCTTTCATATTCGGTATAAAAGCATCTGATCCTACCGATCCAAGTTTTAGTCCAATCGCTAAACTTTTAATGGACATTGGTGGCGGTAATGCTTTCTTCTTAATGGTTCCAGTTCTTGCAGGATTTATAGGAATGAGTATTGCGGATAGACCTGGATTTGCTCCTGCTATGGTTGGAGGTTTAATTTCTGCTAATAATGGTGGAGGTTTCCTTGGTGGTTTAGTTGGTGGTTTCCTTGGTGGTTATGTTATTCTATTCTTAAAAAAGGTATTTGCTAAACTTCCTGAAAAACTAGAAGGAATTAAGCCTGTTCTTTTATATCCTTTATTTGGAATTTTAATAACTGGTGTTCTTATGTATACTGTTGTTATATCTCCAGTTGCTGCTGTAAATGGTGGAATTACTAATTTCTTAAACTCTCTTGGTACTGGTAATCTTATTCTATTAGGAGCTATTGTTGGTGGTATGATGGCTATTGATATGGGAGGTCCTATCAATAAAGCTGCGTTTACATTTGGTATTGCTGCTATTGCTGCTGGAAACTATTATCCACACGCTGCTGTTATGGCTGGCGGTATGACTCCACCTTTAGGAATTGCTTTAGCAACTACTTTCTTTAAAAATAAATTCTCTAAAGAGGAAAGAGAAGCTGGTTTAACTAACTATATAATGGG
>NZ_CAMQXC010000118.1 GCF_947038635.1 uncultured Cetobacterium sp.
AACCAACGACCTTCGGGTTATGAGCCCGACGAGCTGCCAACTGCTCTATCCCGCGTTATCTTTACTAAATAAGTGTATCATATAATTTTAATTGTGTCAATAAAAAAATACAAATAAATTAAAATGTTAGAAAAAATTAGACTGTTAAGTAAAAAGGAAACCCACAAATAAAAGAGAATTAAAAAATAAAGCTCTAAAAACCTCAAGGAGGAATTTACTATGATATATAAAAAAGCTATAATTTCTGCATCAATAGCAAGTTGGTCAGGATTTTTATTAGGATATGATATGGGAATATCTGGTGGAACAATAGAATATGTGACGAAACACTTTAATTTAGATTCCTCTTGGGAAGGGTTTGCCTTATCAATTTTTATCTTGGGAGCTATTCTTGGAACTATTTTTAGTAGAAAAATAAATGACGATTTAGGAAGAAAAAAGTCAATTATAATCGGGTGTACAATTATGCTAATTGGATCATTGGGAGTATATTTTTTAGGAGATAAATTTGAATTATTAATTTTGTTTAGATGTTTATCTGGAGCAGGAATGGGACTTTTATCATCTTCAGAGCGTTCATATGTCCCAGAAGTTTCACCACCTAATATTAGAGGAGGATTAGGAACTATATTTCAACTGACAACGGGATTAGGAATAATCATGGGTTATGTTGTAACTTTTTTAATTGTAAAGAATGTTAGTCTAGTTCAAGATGATTCTATTTTGTGGAAAACAATTTATGGAACAGAGATTTTAGTTGTCGGTTTATATTTGATATCGTTATTTTTTATGGTAAATAGCCCAGTTTGGCTTTTAATGAAAAAAAGAGATGACGAAGCTAAAAAAATTATGACTGAAATTTGGCCAGATGTTGATATAGAAAAATTTATAGAGAAACAAAATAAATATAGTAGAAATAAAGATGAGAGTAAAAATATAGAAAATCAAATGAAAGAGAATGGTAAATTAAAAAAGTTGATGTTTATCGCATTTTTTATGGCAGCATTGACAGAGCTATGTGGAATAAATCCCCTAATTTATTATGCTCCAAGTATTTTCAGACGAATAGTTCCAGAAGGGCCAAATTCAGCATTTTATCACAGTATAATAAATGGAGTGTTTTTTACAATTGGATCTTTAGTCTCTATGTTAACAGTAGATAAATTTGGAAGAAAAAAGCTACTTTCAATAGGAACACTTCTAATGGCTTTATCTTTATTGATAATAGGAGTTCATATATATATGGATATGTATTCAATAGTTTTAATTTATTTAGTTTATTTGTTTATATTTTCGTACAATTTTTCAGCAGGAGCAATAAGATTTTTATATATAGGAGAATTAGCTCCGACCTCTTTAAGAGCATCAACTGTGAGTTTTGCAGGGTTAGTAAATTGGGGAAGTGATTTTTTAGTTTCATGGACACTTCCTATAATAGCAAATAATATATATTTAAATAGAATATTTAGAGATTCATCAGTATTTTTCTTATATTCAATTTTTGGATTTATATTTTTTCTTTTAATTTTTACTATACCTGAAACAAAAGGAAAATCATTACATGAGATTTTAGAATATTGGGATATAAAGGTAGAGTCAAATAAAAAATAGATTAAAAAAAAGAGCTACAAATTTGTCTTTGTAGCTCTTTTAATAAAGTTTTTTATTTAAGTTTTTCTAAGAATAATCTATTTTCTTCTCTTATAAACTCCTCTTTATTATCCCAATTTATCTGCCAAATAGGAATAGCAAAAGGTGGATATGTTTTACAAATATCAATAGCTTCTTGAGAGATTGGGAAACTATGACGTAAGAAATAATCACTAGTGTCTCTATTTAATATATCTGAAGTAAACATAGCTAGCTTAGAAGCTGCATCTTCATTTGAAGTTGTAGGATTTGCTTGCATATATTCATTCATTTTTATAATAAACTCTCTGTCGTTATAAAAATATCTCATTTTAAACCAGAAAGCAAGTTTTCCCCAATAGTCAGCATCATAAATTGAAATAGCTTCATTTGTAATAATATTGTCATTTGACCATCCGCCACCGTGCTTATATTCTAATAATCCTGATTCAGCAAACCAGTTATTAAATACCTCTCCAAATAGTCCCATTAAATATCCATTATTATCAAGCTCATGTCCAACTTCGTGTCCAACAACCCAGTGGTGTGCATATCTTTCTTTTGTTAAATGATTAAATGCCAGTGGATTTCCACTATAAGCTGTATAACCATTTCCAGTACCTACTCCAGCATGAGGATTATTAGAACTTAAACCAGTCCACATAATTCTCTTATATGGGATTGGCTCATCAAAAGCTTTGTTAGCTCCAACTAAGTTATATAAGAAATCGACATATTCGTCTCGAGTTCTTAAAACTTCTATGAAGTCTTCAGGTTTAATATTGTTTTTTAACCAATCTATATCAAAGGCAGCTATCGTATTAACTCCTTCAATATAAGCTAGATTACAACTATGATTTTCAGGCATAACACTTTCTATTTTAGATTTTTGATAGAACTCTTTAAAAGAATCATAACCATAACGATAAACTAATCCATTATCTAAATCACTTAATGTATACATTTTAATTTCAGTCTCTCTAGACCCTTGTAAAAATAGTTGTCCTTGTTGCTCACCAGGATTTATAATATTTATTCCTTGTTTAAAATTAAAGTTACAATTAGGGTTTGGTTTTCCTAAGAAGCTAGTTAGAGTTCCATTGATAGCTCTATTAAATACAAATATATAATCTTGGTTTGGTTTTAAATAGTGTGGAGTCATATAAAGATTTCCAGTACTATTTGCATTTATTTTATTAAAGTAATAACTGTTATTTTTTTCTAAAGATTTAATTGAGAAAATATCAAAAGGATTATTTCCATTATTATTTATAAAAACTTTTGCTAGCTCTAAAGCTACAATTAGTTCTCTATCTTCAGTTACATATTTCTCAATATCTTCAATATCTTTTATTCCAATTCCAGGTTTTATTTTTGTAAAATCATCATTGAATATATCTTTTATTCTTGAATGAATAGGATTATAAATTTTAAAATTAACTTCATAAAGAGAAACTGAATTACTGCTTGATTCTAAAGTTCTTATCATAATCTCTTTAGCTAAAACAGGAGGAATTTCCAAAATTTTTATATTGCTATTAGCTGAGTTATTAATAGAGAAAGTTGTAGCAAATCTCCAAGTATCATTACTAGTTTCTTTATAGTAAATCTCTCCACTTTTAATATTACCATTTGCAGATTTACAAATATATCTAAACTGATCAATAACTTTAGGTGTTTCAAATATAAACTCCACGTCTCCAATACTAGTTCCATAGAAATTAGTTTCTAAATTTCCATCAAGAGCATTTTCAATAGGTTTATGTGAGCCACATCTAGATATTCCTTTTATTGTATTTTGAGGAACTTCAGTAAAAATATCATTTGTTATATAATAATCACTTTGAGTACATTGAATAATTTCAATATAGTGAGGTTTCCATTTTTCAATCTCTTCTAGAAAAATTCTAGCTTTAAAATCTTGAGTATATATAGGAGAGAAACTTACATCTATTTCATTCTCTTTTAACGTATAGTTCACAGTTTTTAAAACTCTATTATTTCCTAAGCTATCTTTATAAAGTATTTCAACTCCATATAAAGTATTAATACTGTTTTTTAGCTTAATTTTAATATGATTAAGAACTCTTAAATCATTGTTATTGTAGCTGATATCTTCATAAAAAACTCTCTCTCTAAAAAGATCTTTGGCCAATTGAATTTTATCCATATACTCTTGAGTTATTAAAACTCTTTCCTCTAATTTTAATATCTTTTCAAAAGTTACACTCTCTTTTAAAGAAGTAAAAGTATTATCAGTAAAAAGTTCATTTAAATCATCTTCTAAAAAATTATGGATATATATAGAAAGTTCATCTTTTCTTATTCTACGATTTGCAGTTTTAATAAAAAGCTCTGAAATAAACATAGGTTCAACTTTAGAATTAAACTGATTATTTTCACTGTAAATATATCTTTCTCTAGTTAAAGGATTTTCACAATAAATTGAAAATCTGTCTTCAAAAGTCGTTGTAAATTTTGATATTAATTTTTTTTCAGACAGCTTAACAATATTGTATATTACATTATCTATAGCGTAGTAATCAATTGTTATATTATCACTAGAATATGTTGTATCCTCATCAGTATTAAAAGAATAATTTTCAATATTTTCTATAATGGCTTCTACACCGTAAACTTCATAAGTTCCATATATTAAAAGTTCAAAATTATCTGTATAAGTTTCTGTAAAAGTGATAGTTTTTTGATTATTTTCTAAATGAATGATTTCAACATTTTTTACTTTAAACTCTTTGTCATTTTTATCAAAATATCTGATATCAGCTCTTAAAATATTCTCTAAAGCAATAAAATTCAACCCAGTAATAACAGAGTATTCTTTTAAATTAGTAGTTTTAAATACATTTGGTTCAATACTTTCTAAGTAAAGATTTTCAATCTCATTATAAATGTTATGGTATTCTTCTGTTTCAGCTAAAAGTGTTCTCAGATATTTTAAATAATCTAAATCTACTTTATCAACTAAAGCAGTTTTAGTTTCATCTGTAAAACATTCCATTAAAATATCATAAAGACGATTATATTTGAAAAACTCAGTTTCATAAATTAAAACATGATCATCATTTCCTTTTGTAACTCTAACACAAAGTTCTTTAGCTAACACAGGTTTAAAGTGAACGTTTCTCCAGTTACCAGCTTTTCCGTCCATTAAACATTGAGCTACTTCCATCCATTCATCTTCTGAGCTCTCTTTATAAAGTAATGTATAGTTTTGAATTCTTCCTAGAGAGTTTGGTCTTGTTAAAACATGAACTCTATCAATAACTTTTTCTTGGCTAAAAGAAAAATATACATCCCCATATCCTATAGATGTAAACGGATTACTATGAAACTGAGTTGTCTCATCTCCATCAACTGCTCTTTGAGCAACTAGGTGTGCATAATGACCACAACCAGATGTAGCTGTAATTGTAGATTTATCTATTCTAGTGTCCTCATCAATTTCAGAATAGAAATTTTCATTAAATGGTGCTCCTGTAATAGTAATGTTTTCTTGGCTTGATCCATATATTTTAAAAGTTATATCTTTTGCAAAAAATGGTTTAAATGTAACTTTATTTCCATCAATAGATAGAGGAACTTTTGTAAAAATATTTCCATAGTTATCAGCATACTCTACTTCTATATAACCATGAGATAGATTTTCACTCAAAGAGAACTCTTTCCACATTTCAAACTTATCATTTCTATATATCATAGTTTTTCCATCCTCTTTTCCAGTTAATAGTTTTTTTGCTAGATTTAATTTTAAAATATACTCTTCAGTAGTATGGATTTTGTTACTAATATCTTTAATTGTATTGTAAGTAACCTCATCTTTTAAACTAGAAAAAGTATTGTCTACAAAAAGAGAGTCTATCTCATAAGAGATGTAGTTAAAAATAAATATATTTGTATTTTCTAGAAAATTTATTGTTAAGGGATTATTACTTTTAATATATAACTTTTTCATCATTACAGGTAAAAATTTATAAGTTCCACTGTTTTCATCAAACTCTGCAGTTATTTTTGTGAAATCTTGGTTATCACCAGATGAATAAAATAATTCAAACTCTCCACTAGGAATAAATTCAACTCTATCTATAATTCTAGATTCTTGAAGTTTGAAATAAAACTCTTTATTTTGATTTTCAGAAGTAACTTCAACTTCATTTAATTTGATTCTAGTATCAACGTCTTCATTTTTATAGTATTTTCTACCATTTACAATAATAGGAGTTACATTTATTATAGAAGTTTCATTGTCTTCTATTAAGACTTTAATCTCCTTTGTTAATACGGGATCAAGTTCCCACTTTTGAATATTTCCTTCAACGCTAACCTCTCTAGCATGTAGATTAATAGTGTTTTCTAAAAAATCTTTAAATTGAATATTTAAAGATGAAGGGAAAATATTGTTTTGACTTTCTAAAATTAAATTAGTTATTACAGAGTAATCATTAAGTTTTAATGTAAAAGTTTTTGAACTAGGTGCATTACCATTTCTAATAAAAATTAATTCAGGAACAAACTCTTTTAAATTCATATCTATTTTTTCACCTCCTGTTGTGTTCTATTTAAATAATCTTGATTAAATAACTCTCTTTCTCTTCTAAAGAAATCTTTATGGTTTTCAAAAGTGATATCTTCAAGATTTAAAAACAGATCAGGATAGTTATTACATATATCTAAAGTATTTTGTGAAATAATATAACCTTTTTGAGAAAAAATAGAAGCTATATTTCTACAAACTAATTCACTTAACCAAAGAACTAGTGTATCTATTTGATTTTCATTTTCAGAAAATTCATATGTATAATATTTTCTAAAAAGTCTAGTTATAAGTCTATCAGAGTTTGAATAAAGAATGGTTTTTATAAAAATATCTTTTTTATCCTCACCTGTTAAAGCTAAAGCTTTATTATATTTAAACTCTAAAGTTTTATAAAATCCAAGTTTTAATAGATCTTCTAGCTCTTTAGAAAAAAACTCCTTAGAAACCATCTCTTCAGAAGTTAATCTACAAATTAAAGGTGTTGCAAAATTGTGAATTCCATTTTTAAAAAATAAATTAGCATTACCACCAAAATTTAAAACACCACCAATATCCGTGATTTTTTGTTCAACATTTTCTTTAGAACATCCTTGCCACAATAATCTTTTAATTATATTTTTTTCAAAATATAAAGGCATATCTAAAATAGTATATAAA
>NZ_CAMQXC010000119.1 GCF_947038635.1 uncultured Cetobacterium sp.
ACTTTAAATAAGTGTGAGTAGGTGCATTTTTTTTTGAATATAATATTACAAAAAATATATGCAATAGAAAACGGTTAGGAGGAAAACAATGAACAAATTTTTAGAGGAAAAAAACTTAAAACGGTGCCTAAAAAAAAGGGTGACAATTACTCTTTCTCTACTTGTAAATTTCTTTATAACAGGTGGAGTCTATGCTCAGAATGAACCTTTGATTAAAGAGGAAGAAAAGGTTTTAGAAGAGATGTTTTATAAGAAAAGTGATGAACGAAAAACCCAGGTGTTTTTTGTGGGGGATCATAATCATACAAATGGAAGTAAAGGTGGAGATAAATCAACGCTTGAAAACTCTTTTGTAAAGGAAGAAGAAATTCATAATAAACCAAATGAGGAAAAGCCCGCTGAAAAACCTAGTGAAGAGATTCCAAATAATAAACCAGAAGAAAATAATCCTAATGAGGATTTAGTAGATAATATTATAAAAAATCATGATTTAGAAGTAATAGATTCTTTTGTTACAGATTTAGATTTAAAAGATATAAATATAAAAAGTAATTTGCCAAATATTTCATCAAAAGAGAATGCTGATAATAAAAATATAAATAATATAAAAAATGATGATTTAACATTAAAAAAAATTAAGAGACCAGATTCTTTTGAGATAACTCAAATAAATAATCCAGAGCCACCAAAGATAGAGACAATTTCTATTCCTAATATAATAGTTCCTGATATGAAAACTTTTTCATCTGTAAATGCTGATAAACCTTGGTTTTGGGAAGCAGTTAGTCAAGGAATATATGAAAGTGGACATAATGGAACTATCTCTGAAGTTATTATGGAAACTGGAGATTGGAATATAAATGTAGCTGGAAGTTCAGCTTTAGATGGTTGGAGTGGAGAGATAACAAATTATACAGCAAAGTATGCATCACCATATCCAGGAGATCCGATAATGAGTCAAACTTATGAAACCAATGGAGTTATAGGAGAGGATAATGCTGGAATATATAGAGTAATTGGATCTCCATATAGTTCTTTTGACAAAGAAACTAAAGTGAGTATAGATGCAAAAAATAGAGTTAAGGATTCAAGTGGCGAGTATGTATTGAGACAATTCATTCACTATGACCCTCATGGAGATGAAGCTCAAAAGCTAGAGGAAATAAAAGAGTTAACACCAGCAGAAAAAACTGAGGCACAATCTTTATATAATAATTATGGATTATATGGAAAAAATGATGACTCTGTATCTATGGTTTTATCATTAAAAGGGGATATAAATTTAGTTGGAAACTCGATTAATATTGTTGGTCTTCAGGGACATACTAAAAGATCTGAATCAGTAAATCCCTATCTATTAAATAGTGGAAATATATCAGTTGAAGGAAATAGCAACGTAATCTTTGCATATACTGAAGCTATAGATAGAGAAGAAAAGAGGGACTATTTTATTTCAAATTACGGAGCTGGAGATATATCGATTAAGAATGGTGAACAAAATTTTGTTATGCTATTTAATAAAGATTACTTAGAAGGTACAGAAGACTCTCACAATTTTAAAAACTCTGGAAAAATAAATATTTTAGATGGAACTCAAAACATAGGAGTCTATGTAAAAAAAGAGATTAATAATGGAACAATAGATTTACAAACTCCAATTACAATTTCAGGAGGAACTCAAAATATAGGTTTTGTTCATAAATTTGAAACTGAGCATCCAGATAGAAATTTACTAAATGAAAAATCAAATATTAATTTAGAGATTTTAGGTGGAACAAATAACGTAGCAATAGTAAATGAAAATACTCAAAAATATGGAACTCATAATATTAAAATTGAAAACTCAGAGGATTCTATAGGTGTAGTTTCTTCAAAAGGGAGTTTAAATTTAAATACAGGGACATTGTCAATGACAGGAAATAATGTGGGAGCTATAGGACTTTTAACAAGTGGAGGAAATATCTCATCAAATGGTGATATTGTAGTTGAAAATGGTTTAGAAAATAAAGTAGCAATAGCAAGAGATGGAAATAGTATAAATTTATTTGGAAAAATTAATGTAGATACAAAAGACTCAAAAATATTTTATTCAGAAGGTGATAAGTCATCTATAACTATAAATGGAGATAATTTAGATGTAAACTTAACAGGAGAAAGTATTGGAGCTTTTGCCAATAAAGGAAATGTAGCAATATTATCAAGTAGTAAATCTAAGCTGAAAGAAAATACCCCTATATCTACAATAACAATAGATAACTCAAAAGAAGTAGTTAGTAAAGGAGTTGGACTTTATGCTGAAAATGGTGGAACAATTCAAGGTAAAAATTTAAACTTGAAAGTTATTAATGGTCAAGCGGGAGTAGCTTCAGTTGGAGTTGGCTCTACAATTGATTTACAGGGAGCAACTATTGATTATAGTGGAAGTGGATATGCTGTTTATACAAATGGTGGAGATGTAAATCTACAAAATGGAACAATTATTTTAAGAGGAAGAGGAGTTGGAGTAGAAGCTGATTTAGGATCAAAGCTAACTTCAGTTGATCTTTCAGGTGGAAAAATAGTGGTTACTTCTAACGATGCTGTTGCAACTAAGCTGATTAATACAAGTAGTGATTTGTATATATCAAAATTAAAATCTGGAATAGAGGGAATTTTAAACTTAGTGTCTATTGAAGGTGGAATTGGTACAGATGGAAAAATTTGTGATTCATTTAAAATTGCTGCAATTGATGGAGGAAATTTAAATATTGATACAGATATAGAAAAAAATTCAGCTCATCCTGACGAAGTTGGAGATTTTTATTATAAAAGATTTTTAGGGCAACATTTAAAATTAAATTTAGAAGCTGATAAAAAAGTAGTTGCTAATGTTACAACAGCTGATGCTGATAAATACTATAGTGGTCAAGTATCGGGATTAGAAAATAGTTCGAGTAAACTTGCAAAAAGTAATGACGAAACTCAAATAAACTTAGAAGAGAACTCAATAATCGATGTAGATAGAATAGACTCAGGAAATGGAGCTATTGGAGCATATATAGATTTTGGAAAAGTTTCCCTTGCAAAAGGTTCAAAAATATTAGTTGAAAATGGAGATAATGTTGTAAACTCTGGTGGAGTTGGAGTATATGCTGTAAATGGAAGTTCTATAGTTTCTAATGGAGAGTTTGAAATACATGGTGATAACGCTATGGGAATATACAGTTTAATAAATAGAGTAGCTTCATCAGGAGAAGTTATTGAAAATGAGTTTGGATCTCAAGCTATAGGACAAGGAACAGCAAGTGTTATAAACAATGGAGTTATTAATACTTTTGGTAACAACAGTGTGGGAATTTTTATAGAAAATAACGGGTCGAATAAAGAAAATAGTTTAGCCAAAGTCTATAATAATGGGATTATAAATTTATTAGGAGAATCTGGTATTGGAATTTATGGATCAAATGCTACGATTGTAAATGAAAGTGAAATTTCTGTAGGAAAAGAAGGCATTGGAATCTATGGAAAAGATGGAAGTCTTATTGAAAAAGTTGGAAAAATAGAGGTTGGAGATGGTGGAACAGCTCTTGCTCTTGATGAAACATCAAATTTAGATAAAAGTATAACTGAGTTATCATTTGTTCAAAACACATTGGAGTCTCAAGAGGAAAAGTTTGGACTATTTTTACAAGGTGAGACACCAAATGCTACTAAAGATATTAATTTAAAATTAAATGGAGATAATTTTAAAAATGGAGTTCTTATAGTTGCTAATGATATAGATCTTGAAAATAAAGGGGAGCTAACTCCTGGTAATTTAGGAACAGGAATCTATGGAAATAAAAATATTTTAAACGCAGGAGTTATAACTTTATCATCAAATTCACAGGTAGGAATAGTTGGAGTTGGAAAAGAGAGTGAAGTTTTAAACTCAGGAACTATAAATTTATTAGGAAGAGATAATATTGGAATATTTGTATCAAATGGAGCAAATTCTATAGTTAATAACACTGTAAATATAGGTGGAGAAAAAAATATAGGATACGTAGCAGAGTTAGATGGAAAGATTACTTTCCAAGATAAAATTGATTTTAAAAATGAAAACTCTTACGGAAATATATTTGCCTATGGAAATGGAGCAGGAGTTATAGATGTAAACTCTGATTTTAGTGTGGATGGACTAACAAGCTTTAAAGATAAGAATTCCATTGGACTGTATTTAAATGGAAAGAGCATTAAAAATAGTTTAACTTTTAATAAAAATGCAAATTTAAATGTATTAAATGGAGGGATAGGTATTTATAATGTTGGTGAAAATACAATCTCTTTAAATGATGTGAACTCTTCAGGTAAAGGAAGTATAGGTATTTATACAACTGGAGATTTAGCAGTAAATGGAAAATTTAATGTTAAAGATGGTGCTCATGGAATTTATAGTAGCAATGGGAAATTGGATTTATTAGATTCAAAAATATCAATTTCTGGAAGTGGAGAAGGATCTATTGGAACTATTTTAGACAAAGGAGCTACTTTAACTAATGGAACTATTGATTATGAAAATACAAGTGAAGGATTAAATTTAGTTTCAGTATATATGAGAACAGAGGGACAAAGAGTAAAAAATGAAGCTAATATCAATATGTTAGGAAATAATTCAGTGGGATTAGCAATAGCTCAAGGAGCAGATGTAGAAAATACTGGAGATATTTTAGTTAATGATAACATTGGTTTATATGTATCTAATGTGGGAGAAAATACTTTAGTAAATTCTGGAAATCTCTCAGTAGATGGAGGAATTGGAGCTTTTATTGAAGGGGCAAATAGTACTTTCAAGAACACAAGTGGAACAATAAAAGTAGAGTCTATAAAAGATTTAGGAATTGGAGCATATTTAAAAAATACTTCAGAAAAATCTATAGAGCTTGGAAATATTGAAGTGGGAACTGGAAGTGTTAAAGTTTATGCTGAAAACTCTGTTGTAGATTTTGATTTAACAGGAGGAGAAGCTGATATTATTAATTTAGTTGCAAAGGAAAAAACTAAAATTAAGAATAATATCTCTGTAGGAAAAGATTCTATGGGAGTATATTTAGCCGACAACAGTAACAGCTTTGAAAATACAAATATTTCTGTGGAAAACGATGGAGGAACATCATCTGTTGGAATCTATTTGAAAGATGGAATGGATTATGTCATTGATGGAGTAAACATAAAAAACAGTGGTGGAGTTGGAGTTTACGGAAAAAATAGTAGCGTAATCTATGGACCAAAATCTCAAATCTTATTAGATGGAGATAAACTTGTTGGAATAGGTATTGTAGAATCTGGAGTTGGAGTGAACAAAGGAAGCATAGTAGCAAATGGAGAATCAGTAGCACTTTTAGGAAAAGGTACTGGAGTTAAAGTAGTAAACGAAGGAGACATAGTTGTATCTAAAAACGGAGTTGGAATTTCAGCTAGAGAGGGAGCTATTGGAATAAACCAAGGAAATATTAAGGTTATAGATGGAGTTGGAATGTTTACTGATAAAACATCTACTATTGAAAACTATGGAAATATTGAAGTTGAAAATGGATATGGAATGGCTGGAGATGGAAAAATAGTAAATAAGGGTAATATAAAAGTTACTGGAAAAGGAAAAGAGATATACTTAACAGACAGCTATGTTTCTAATGGTGGAAAGATATCAACAGATAGAGATATCATTTTAGATGGAACAGTTGTGGATATAACAAAAGATGAGTTGGCATTTGAGGCTAAGTCTGTTTCAGGAAAAATAAAAGCTTCTTCAAATTTTGCTCTTATGGGAGATGGAGTAAACTATAAATTAAATAAATTTATGCAAAATATTGTGGGAGTAGATCCTAAAAGTGATATAAAAGTAGAGACATCACCACTGTTTGAAAGTAAAATTGACGAAACAGGAAATTTACTAATAAAAAAAGTTGCATATAAAGATATTATAAATGGTAATGAGTTTGATTCTTTAGGGGATGGATTGGACAGTGTATTAGGAGAAAATAGTAACCAAAAAGATATAGAGGCTCTAAAGAATTTAAATAGCTATTTAGATTCTCTTTCAGATGTAACTTTTGAAAAAGAGAGCGAAAGAGCAATAAAAGAGATAAGAGGAGATATCTATAGTAATATCCAAGATAGAATAAATGATATTGAGAATGCCTTTAATTTATCTTTTGATGAGATGAATAGCTCATACAACAAAACAAAAGATACAGATAAATACAGTGTTATCTATTCAGGTGGACATTTTAAAGATGGAGATATAAACTCAAATTACGATTATGATGTAAAAGGATTAATGTATATGAGAGATATTGATGGTAAAGTTTATGGAGAGAAACATGGATACTCTTTAGGTTTTGCAGTATCTCATTTTGATTTTGAAGATAGCTCTTCAAAAGAAAAAGTTTATAGTTTAAGATCAGGATTACATAACGTAAAACCATTTATGAATAATAAAGTTTCACTATTAACAACATTTGACGTTACATACAACAGACATAAATCTGAAAGAGAGATGTTATTAGATAAAAATTATAAAAATGTAGGAAGAATAAACTCTTATACAGTAGATTTTGAAAATAAACTTTCAAGAGTTATTTACCGTGATTTAGAGTCTGAGTTTTCTATTTATACTGCTTTAGATTTAGAATATGAAAAAATAAATGCATTTAATGAGAGTGGAACTTTAACTTTAAGAGTTCATGACAATGATTTCTTTAGTACAAAAGGAAAAGTAGGACTAAGAGGTTACAAAAGATTTTATATAGGAAATGGAATTGCTTTAAAACCACAAAGTACAATAGAAT
>NZ_CAMQXC010000120.1 GCF_947038635.1 uncultured Cetobacterium sp.
TCATCATGTGCTGGTACAGCCATAACAGCTCCAGTTCCATAGTTCATCAATACATAGTCAGCTATCCATAACTCAACTTTTTCTCCATTTACAGGGTTTACTACATGCCAACCTGTATTGATACCATTTTTCTCTTTTCCTTCAGCTGTTCTTTCTATCATATCAGTATTTTTCATTGCAGATACAGCTTCTTTTATATTTGAATTATTTTTTATAATTTCATCTACTAATGGATGCTCTGGAGCAATTACAGCATAAGTAACACCAAATAATGTATCAACTCTTGTTGTAAATACTGGTAAATTTTCATCTTTCTCAACTAATTTAAAGTTTACTTCTGTTCCAAAAGATTTTCCAATCCAGTTTTTTTGCATTGTTAAAACTTTTTCTGGCCATCCGTTAGCTAATTCTTTATGTCCTTCTAATAATTCCTCTGCATAATCTGTTATCTTAAAAAACCACTGCTCTAAATCTTTTTGGATAACAGGAGTTTTAGAGTGTCTCCAACACATTCCATCTTCAACTTGTTCATTTGCTAAAACTGTTTGACAATCTGGACACCAGTTTACAGTTGATTTTTTCTTATAAACTAATCCCATTTCAAACATTTTTTTAAATATCCACTGATTCCACCTATAATATTCAGGAGTATAAGTAGCTATTTCTCTATCCCAGTCGTATGATAATCCCATCATTTTTAACTGTCTATTCATATTATCTATATTTGATTTTGTCCATAGTGCTGGGTGTGCACCATTTTGAATTGCAGCATTTTCTGCAGGTAATCCAAAAGAGTCCCATCCCATTGGATGTAGTACATTATACCCTTTCATTCTTTTATATCTTGCTATAACATCTCCTATTGTATAGTTTCTAGCATGACCAACATGTAGTTTTCCAGATGGATATGGTAACATCTCTAAAACATAATAGTTCTCTTTTCCTTCAACTTTATTTTCAGTTTTAAATATATTTTCTTCTTTCCACTTTTGTTGCCATTTTTCTTCAATTTGGCTAAAATTATATTCTCTCATCTCTTCACCCCATTAAACTTTAATTTTATCTCATAATATAGCATAAAAAAACCTGTACTTCCACAGGTTTATTTATTTAATATAAATTTTTTGCTATCTCAGAAAGTATTATTCCTCCAGCTACAGAAACATTTAATGAGTTAATTTTTCCGTGCATTGGTATTTTAACTAAAATATCACAATTCTCTTTTACTTTCTTTCTTATACCTTCACCTTCACTACCTAATACAAGAGCTGTTTTATTTGGATACTTCTCTTCATGATAATACTTACTTCCAGATCCTTCAGCACCATAAACCCAGAAATCTAACTTTTTTAACTTCTCTATTGCATCAGATATATTCGTAACTTTTACTATATCAACGTGTTCAATAGCTCCAGTTGAAGTTTTAATAACAGTTTCATTTATTTTAACTGAATTTCTTTCTGGAATTATAATTCCTTTTACTCCAAATATTTCAGCACTTCTAATTATAGCTCCAAAATTTCTTGGATCTTGAACTCCATCTAAAATTAAAACTATTGATTTTTCATCTCTAGCTATCTTTTCTAAGAATTCTCCTAACTCAATATAGTAGTCGTAATCACTTAAATATGCCACTACACCTTGAGAGTTTTCCTCTTTTTTTCCAACTTGAAATAACTTTATATTCCTAGCTGAAGCTAAAGCTTTTAATTTACCTAATTTTTCTTCTCTCATCCCTTTAAATATCTCGATTTTCTCGATGTTGTTAGATTTATTTTGTAACAACTCTATTACAGGATTTATTCCTATTACTTTTTCCATTTTCTCACCCTTTTATATTTCTACTTTTATTCTTTCTATATCTGCACCTAATGCTTTTAACTTCACCTCTAGGTTTTCATACCCTCTATCTACGTGATAGATTCTATTTACTATAGTTTCTCCGTCTGCAAGTAATCCTGCTAATATTAAAGAAGCCCCTGCTCTTAAATCACTAGCCATAACCTCTGCTGAAGAAAATACTTCTATTCCATCAATTCTTGCTATATTAGCATCTGTTGAAATATTCGCTCCCATTCTATTTAACTCAGGTACATGCATAAATCTATTTTCAAATATTGTTTCTTTTATCTCGCTTGTCCCTTTTACTAAACACATTAAAGTCATCATTGGAGATTGTAAGTCTGTTGGGAATCCTGGGTGTGGCATTGTTGTAGCTTTAACAGCTTTTAAATCTTTTAGTTTAGTTTTTGTTGTTAAAACATCACCATCAATATTGAACTCTGCTCCCATCTCTTCAAGTTTTGATACAAAACTTTCTATATGGTCTCTTATAACACCTTTTACAGTTATAGCTCCATCAAACATAAGTGATGCCACTATAAAAGTTCCTGCAACTATTCTATCTGGAATAATTGAGTATTCGCAAGGAGTTAATTTCTCTACTCCTTCAATTTCTAATCTTCCAGTACCGATTCCTCCTATTTTTGCACCCATTTTATTTAAAAAGTTACATAAATCATCTATTTCAGGCTCTCTTGCTGCATTTTCAATAATTGTTTTTCCTTTTGCTTTTACAGCTGCCATAATAACATTTTCTGTTGCTCCAACACTAGGAAAATCGAATACAACCTTTCCACCTATAAGCTCTTTTGCTTCTCCTTCAACATAACCATGGTCTATTTTTATTTCAACACCTAAAGCTTCAAATCCCTTTAAATGCAAATCAACTGGTCTTGAACCTATTGCACACCCTCCAGGTAGAGATACTTTTGCTTTTTTTTCATGCGCTAACATTGGTCCCATAACTAAAAAAGAAGCTCTCATTTTTTTTACTAAATCATATGATGCCACAAGTGATTTTAGTCCATTGTTGACTATTTTATATGAGTGTTCTCCTATTTTTTCAATCTCAAGTCCTAAACTTTCTAAAAGTTGAACAAGAGTAACTATATCTCTTAAATTTGGAACATTATTTAAAATATAAGTTCCTTTTTCAATTAATGTCGCTACAAATATTGGTAGAGCAGCATTTTTAGCTCCTTCTACTCTTAATTCCCCACCTATTTTTTTTCCACCTATTATTTTAAATGCCTCTACGCTCATGCTATCTCTCCTTTTTGTCAAATATATCTATTGGGCAAACCTTTCCAAATAATCTATCAAAAAAATTCATTTCTTGAAATTTATCTAATCGTTCTGGTAGTTTTGCTTTTAACTCTTTATAATGCTTCGGACAAATTTTATGACCTTCACCATATATAAAGGCTTCACTTAATCCAGCATCAGTATATACCTTCGTTGCACTTTCTAATACAACATTTTTATTTTCATTATCTAAAGGTTCTTGAGAAACAACAACTAATCCAATATTTCCTCTAAAAGTAACATCGTCTACAAGTGTATATCTAAGTCCTATTTTTTCAGCTTCATCTATATATGTTTTAATTGAATCAAAGGGAATATCTCTCCTAATTTTTAATAAAACAGCTCTCGTATCTTTCATCGCTTCTTTTATTTCATTATGAATTAAATTTCTTTCAATTTCCTGCTTTTCTAAAGCAGCTAAAACATTTTCTTTAAATTCCCCTAAATAAATTAGCTTTTCTGTTTGAGTTTTTAAGAAGTGTAACTTTGCTTTTTCTCTTTCGTTTATTATATCATCTACCAAATAAAATCACCTTCTATAAAAAATTTATTTTTATTAATAATTATAGCATATAAAATCAAAAAAATGATATAATTAAATATAACATTAATACAACGGAGGTTCTATGAGATTTAGACTTTTCTTATGTTTTATCTTTGTCATTTCACTTAATATTTTAGCACAAAATAAAACTATTACTATTTCTGGATTTGTCACTGATAAAGAGTTTAGATTAGGAGATGCAACTGTATGCTTTTTCAATAGTTCTAACCAAGTTAAATGTATAAAAAGTGATATTAATGGAGAGTTCTCTATAGAATTACCTGAAAATAAATATAGAGTTACCGTAAAAAAAGATGGATATACATCCCTAGTTGGAGATAATTTTTTTGTTGACTATATTTTTAATCCACCACAAAATTTAGTTTTAAATATGACTGATAATAAAATATCTATTTATGGTAAAGTTATCAATAACTTTGGAGAACCAATTAAAGATGCTCAAGTTAAAGTTAAAATTGGTGAAAATCTCTTAGATATAAGTACAAATACAAATGGTATTTTCTTTTTTCAAGGGCATGTTGGATTAATATCAATTTTTGCTCAAAAACCAGGTTTTTATGGAAATGGTGCCTCTATGTTAATTCAAAATGAAAAATTTATTAATGATATCTCTATCGTTCTTGAAGCTAAAACATTCTATATATCTGGAGCTTTAGTACATGGAAACAATTATCTAAAAGAAGTTGAGTTAGAATTGATCAATGGAAGTAATAACAAAATTATATCTTCATTGAAGACTTCTAAAGATGGCCTCTTTGAATTTAGAGATATTTTAAACTATGATAAGGCATATTTTAGGATTCCTAGCCTAGGATATCAAAGTGCTCCTTTTACTATCAATAAGGATTTAAGACAATTTAATATTTTTGTAAATTAAAAAGAAGCTCATTTTTTTGAGCTTCTTTATTTTTTAACTATTTATTTAATCTCTTATTTAATTCTTCAGCTTGCTTTTCAAAACCTTTTTTTCCTAATAAAGCAAACATATTAGCTTTATATGCTTCCACTCCCGGTTGATCAAATGGGTTTACTCCAAGTAAATATCCACTTACTCCACAAGCTTTTTCAAAGAAATAGAACATATATCCTAAATGATATGGTGTAGCTTCTGGTAAGTTTACTATTAAATTAGGTACTCCTCCATCTACATGAGCTAAAACTGTACCTTGAGCTGCTTTTTTATTTACAAAATCCATTCCTTTTCCTGCTAAATAGTTTAATCCATCTAAATCTAACTTATCAGCTTCTATTATCACATCACATTCAGGTGTCTCTATATTTACTAACGTCTCTATTAAAACTCTTTTACCATCTTGTATAAATTGCCCCATAGAGTGTAAATCTGTTGAGAAATCTGCTGCTGCAGGTAGTAATCCTTTTCCATCCTTACCTTCTGACTCTCCAAATAATTGTTTCCACCATTCCCCAATATAGTGTAATCTTGGTTCATAGTTTATTAACATCTCTACATCTTTACCTTTTCTATTTAAAATATTTCTTATTGTTGCATATTTTAAACAATCATTACTTTCATAAGGAGCTTTAAAATCCTCTTGAGCATCTCTTGCTCCAGCCATTAACTCATCTATGTTAATTCCTGCTGCTGCAATTGGTAATAATCCAACTGCTGTTAAAACAGAAAATCTTCCTCCTACATTATCAGGTACAACAAATGTTTCATATCCTTCATCTGTTGCTAGCTTTTTAAGCGCACCTTTGCTTGCATCTGTTGTTGCATATATTCTTTTTCTTGCACCTTCAATACCATACTTTTCCTCTAAATGCTTTTTAAATACTCTAAAAGCAATAGCCGGTTCTGTTGTTGTTCCTGATTTTGAAATAACATTAACAGAATAATCTCTATCTCCAATTATTTCTAATAAATCACTTATATATTTTCCTGAAATATTTTGCCCTGCAAAATAGATTTCAGGTCCTTTTCTTTTTGATTTAGGTTGATTATTATAAAAAGTATGTGATAAAAATTCAATAGCTGCTCTAGCTCCTAAATAAGAACCTCCGATACCTATAACTATTAAAACTTCTGAATCATTTTTTATTTTTTTTGCTGCATCTTTTATTCTATTAAACTCCACTTTATCATAGTTAGTTGGCAAATCAATCCAACCTAAAAAATCATTTCCTGCTCCTACTCCATTCATTAAAGTTTCTGTAGCAAGTTTACATTGAGCTTCCATTAACGATAATTCATTTTCTTTAAAAAATCCTAGTGCATTTGAATAATCAAATGATAACTTTTTCATAATATATAACCTCCATATTAATTAGATACCTACATTTTTTTCTAAAACTTCTATTCTCTTTCGTAATTCATTTACTTGTTTTTGAGTTTCGTCATTTTTTTGTCTAATCACTTCGATATCAACTCTCATGTTTTCTATTTTTCCATTAAATAAATCTGTATCAAAGCCAATTTTTGTTAGTTCTCTAGAAAATTCATAAACTAAACTTTCTAAAATAACTAAATCACCTCTATTAGCTTTTTTTTCATTCAATGTATTGAAAGCTCTATTTAATCCTTCTGCAAAACTATACCTTGAAACTGGAAACTCTCCTTTAAATAAAAAACTTTCTTCTGATATAACTCCTTCATTTACAAGATTTTGAATCGCTTTGTATGCCCAATGATTTTTAGGAACATCTTCGAATATAAGTTCTTTTCCTTGTCCATATGCTAATGCTATCAGTGTAAAGTATATCACAATTATTTTCTTCATACACTACCTCTTTATGGTTAATTTTTTTTCAATTATAGCACAAAGAATAAAAAAAAACAGCCCTAAAGCTGTTTGAATTCTTATTTTGGAGGCGACGACCAGATTTGAACTGGTGAATAGAGATTTTGCAGACCTCTGCCTTACCACTTGGCGACGTCGCCTTCTATAAAATTGAATGGTGCCCAGAGGCGGAATCGAACCACCGACACGGGGATTTTCAGTCCCCTGCTCTACCGACTGAGCTATCTGGGCAATAATGGCGGGAGTGACGAGGGTCGAACTCGCGACCTCATGCGTGACAGGCATGCG
>NZ_CAMQXC010000121.1 GCF_947038635.1 uncultured Cetobacterium sp.
ACATTTTTATTTTTAACATTTTTATTAAAATGGATTATAGAGAAAAAGATGTGGATATTAAGTAACTATTATTTTATATTTGAAAAAAAATTTAATTTATTAATATTTGCAATAATTTTAATAATGTATTTATTTTTAAAAATATCTAAATTTAATAAGTTAAATATAAAAATATATCTATTTATAGTTTGTGGAGTTTTGTTTGAAATATTATTTAAAGATAATATGTCTTTGTCGAATATTTATGAAATTTGTATCGAAAGTTTTATAATTTATAGTGTATTAGTTAATATTAATTTATTTGATTTTTTTATTAAAACTTGTTGTAGATATTCAGTTTTAAATAAGAATTAAAAAATGTAAATATTAGAAAGTTTAATTTAAAAAATTATAAAAAGAATAATAAAGTGAGAAAAGTGTCAGAGTTTTGCATATCCTAGGATTATTTTAATAAAGTGGATTATTTTTTCTACTTTACTAATTTTGGTATTAAGTTAGATTTCTAGACAAAATTTTTTGAATTTTTATTAATTTTTTAGAGAATTCAAGTGAAGATAAATAAGTCAACTTTTTTTGAATTAAATTAAAACATTCTATATATGCAATCATAAGGAGTTTCATTTCCGTAAATAAGATAATTTAGCTCTATAGTATTATTGACCTCTGCAATCAGTATGAATACCAAAGTTTCTTCATATTCGTTTTAGTTAAAGCATTTAAAACTAATTCTGTCGTCATTTATATGGAAAAATCATAATCAACAGTTTTAGGAGTAATAAACTTATTAAGAGCATACTCCAAAATTGTATTACAAATATGATTTTTTTTATAATATTCTTATGTTTTCTACAAAAAGATAGTATTAGTTAGTCTTTTTTTGTATATGTCTGATTTTCTGGTGACAAAGCATCCAACATGCATACTCACGAAATCAAGATACTCTATATAACAAAGTATTTTTCTATAAAAGTTTATCACAAAATCTGCTAATAGCTTGTTAGTAGTTTTAGAATATTTATTTTAAAAAATCAAGAGTAAAATAAAAAAATAATGAGAGAATCAAGCTTGGTAATTTTTAAAAGATCAAGCTTTTTTTGTTTGAAAATATATTACAAATAATGGAACAATTGATACACATGGAGATATGACGTATGGAATATATGCTATAAATAATTCTGAAGTTTATCACAATGGAAAAATACATGTAAATGATCCCAATGCATATGGAATAGTTTATGATTCAACATCTAAAATTAATATTTCTAAAAATGCAGTTATAAAAGTTAATGGAAAAGGTTCTAATGCAATTATGATGTTAGAAAATTTAAGTAGAAACTCTTTGAGTTTAAAATCAACAATTAATAATTATGGACAAATTGAAGTTGAAGGTAGTGAATCTAAAGGAGTTATAGTTAATGGTTCAGGAGTTGCTATAAATAGCGGGGATATTGACATAAATGCAACTAACTCTATTTGAATGTATGCTGTTGGAAATGGTGCTGTTATAGATAATAAAGGAATGATATCTTTAAATTTAAAGGATAATAGTACTGCTATGGTTGGAGAATTAGGAGCTACTGTAAAAAATAGTGGGACATTAAAGTTAAAAGATTATCAAGAGAATAGTTTAAGTGGTTCGAAGTTTAAAGAGTTATTAAAAATAGATTCTAACAGTACTCTTATAAATAGTGGAGTTGTAATTAATGCTAATGATAAAATTGTTAGAGCTTCTGGTGAAGAGATTCTTGATAAAGTTGAAAATATAGAGAAGGATGAGGTATTTAAAGGACAAAATACTGTTGTTATAACAGGAGGAAAGTTAGAGGGAATCCTTAATCAAGGAGAAAACTTCATTGAAGAAAGTGGAAAATATCTATTAAAAATACCAGCTTCTAATGATGGAGTTATCATTTCAGGAACTATAAATGCTGGAAAAAATGGAATAGAAATCACAGAAGGAGCTAAAGTTAATTTATCTGGAAATGTAAATACTTTAGGAAATGCTATTCTAATGTCTGGAGCTGAATTAGCTTCTAATGAAGGAAATATAGTTGGAAATATTTTACTAGAAAATGATAATAAAATCGCATTTTCAAAGACTCAATTAGATGGAAACATATTGGGATTATCTGGATCAAATACAGAAATATCTTTAATAGATTCAACAACAATAAAAGGAGATATTCTTTTAAACTCAGGGGATGATAAACTTATTATAGATTCATCTACAGGAAAACTATTACAAGAGTCAACAACTATTGATGGTGGAGCTGGAAATGATAGCTTAACTTTAGGAAGTACAAATGAAATAACTGTAGTTAAAGCTAGTATTAAAAATTTCCAAGATAACAACTTTTTAGGAAAAGTTTTCTTAGATTCTAAAGCTAAAATTTTATTTGAAGATAATAGTGAAAAAGTTTATACGGTAAATGAAAATGTAGGAGACATAACAATAGGAGAGGGGTCATATCTTATATTAGGAGTATCTCCTAATGGAGAGCACTCTTTAGATTCTATATCTGGAAATGTTATAACTGCAGATAAGTATGGAAAGTTAATTATTCAAAGTGATTTCTTAAGTTTGAATCAAGATGGGAAATATCAATTAGATATGGTTGGAACACAATTAAACTTGGAAAATGAGAATATTTTAGCCTCTCAATTTATATATGAAGTTAATAAAACTACTTCAGGAAACTTAGAGCTATCAATGAAAAAACTTATTAATATAGGTATAGATGGAAAATATCAAGATATTTATGATAGTATTTTATCTTTAGGAAACTTAAATGGTTTAAATTCGACTCTTTTAGGTAATGAACAACAATTAGAAGGTTTATTAAATCAGATATCATATAAAAATCCATATGCTTTATCTATTAAAAGTTCAAAAGATAGTTTAGTAGCTTGGAATGAAGGTATCAGATCTTTAAAAAAGATGCCAGAAAAAAATAAATGGGTTGCTACTGGAAGTGGAGTAGGAAATTATTATGATTCTAATAATACAACAGGATTACTTGCAACAGGTGAGTATGGTGTATCTTCGAAATTATCTCTAGGAGTAACTTTTGGTGGCGGAAAACAAAATGCTGAGGTAGAAAATAACTCTTCAAAGATAGAAAGTGATACTTTTTATATAGGTGTAATAGCTAAAAAAAATATAGAAAAATATA
This sequence comes from uncultured Cetobacterium sp., assembly GCF_947038635.1. GTDB lineage: Bacteria > Fusobacteriota > Fusobacteriia > Fusobacteriales > Fusobacteriaceae > Cetobacterium_A. The sequence goes on from NZ_CAMQXC010000121.1 coordinate 3,174, forward strand.
GGATTTTAGGTGCTATTGGATATCAAAAAAATGCATTTGATTCAACAAGGGTGTTATCTAACAGTGTTGATAACTTTAGATTTAGTGAAAGTTATAATACTGACGCTTTAAATATTTTACTTCAAGGAGTTTATAAAGAAAAAATCTCTGAAAAAATCTCGATAGAACCTAAAATTTATTTTAACTATAACTATATTTCTCAAGATGGAATAAATGAAGGTGACAAAGCTATGGGAATGAAGTTAGATAGAGAAGACTTGAATCTCTTTGAAAGTGGAGTTGGTGTAGATTTTGTAAGAGAGTTAAATGAGTATAAAGGATATAAAGGAGAGGTATTCTTAGGTATGGAATATTCATATTTAGGTAGTGATACTGATAAAGATTTAAGTGGAGCTATTGGTAATGGAAGTAAATTTAAAATTAAGGCAGCTAAAATGAATGAAAATATGGGAATTTTTACACTAGGAACTAATATTACAAATTCAAAAGGTTATAATTATGGTTTAAAATTAAATTATGAAGTTGGAAATGAAAGAAATGGAGCTCAAGTTGTTGCTTCTCTAGGATATGAATTTTAGTTATTTTTCTTTAACTAAAAAAATTAGAAAAATATATCCATAGATTAAAGTAGTGTGAATGCACTACTTTTTTTGTTTAAAAATATAAGATATGTTATAATATTAAGAAAAATAAATGCGAAAAAGGAATAAAAGATTGAGGTGAAATAAAGCATGATTTTAGAAAACAGATTAAATATTAAAAATCAGTAAACAAAAAGCTAAACAACTTTTTGACTCTGGAGATATTAAAGCAGTGGAAATAGGAACTTTTAAGGGGCTTCAGTATATTCACAAATATTTATTTGAAGATATCTATGATTTTGCAGGAAAGATAAGAACAGTTAATATAGCTAAAGGAAATTTTAGATTTGCACCTTTAATGTATCTTGAACACTCATTAAAATATATAGATACTAACATTTGAAGGGGTTGTTGAGAAATATGCTGAAATGAATATTGCTCATCCTTTTCGTGAAGGAAATGGAAGAGCAACTCGTATATGGCTTGATTTGATATTAAAAGAAAATATCAAGCAAGTAATCGATTGGAATCTTGTTAGTAAAGATGAATATTTATCAGCTATGGAGAGAAGTGTTATTAAAGACATTGAAATTAAATACCTTTTAAAGCAAGCTTTGACTACTGAAATTAATGACCGTAATCTATTCATGAAAGGAATAGATATTAGTTACTACTATGAAGGTTATAGTGAATTTATTACAGAGGAAGTATAAATTAGACTAAATGATAAAAGTTGCAGAAAAAAATCTGCAACTTTTTTTTTATACACAAAAAATACACAAAACTAAAGTAAGATAATATAAAAAATTTATATAGTTTTAGGAGGAGTAAATGAAAAAGTTACTAGGATTACTAATTTTGCTTTCAACATCAGCCTTTTCAAGGGAGTTAACATTAGAAAATGCAATTGACTTGGCTTTAGAAAATGGAAAAACTATTAAAACATCTGAACTTTCTAAAGAAAATGCAGAGCTAAATGTAAAAAGAGCGTTTAAAACATCTCTGCCAAAGGTTACTTATAATGGTCAATTTCAAAGAGCAGAGCATACTACACGTAATATGATAGATATATTAAATTCTGATGGAACAATAGGTGATGGAGCAAAAAGTGGTTACTCACAAAGTATTGGACTTTATCAACCGTTATTTAGAGGTGGAGCTATAACAGGAGGTATTTTAGGTGCAAAAGCATCTAAAAATATAGCTGATCTATATTTCTGGGTTGAAAAAAGAGATGTTAGATTAGATATTATATCTTTATATTGCAGTATAATAAATTTTGAAAAAGATTTAACAGTTTTAGAAGCATCAAAGAAAGAGTTACAAGCTAGATACGATAAACAAAATGAACAATTAAATTTAAAGTTAGTAACAAAAGCTGATCTTTTAAAAACTGAGTATTCTATTTTAGATTTAGAAGCACAAATAACAGGAACTAAAACGAATTTAGAAATAGCTAAAAAAGATTTAAAACTGAAGTTAATGATTCCAAATAATGAAGATATAACATTAAAAGATTTCGTAGTACCAGAGAACTTAACATCAGGAATTGATTTTGGTAAAGATTTAGAAGTAGCATTAACAAATAGTTTATCAGCTAAATTAGCAGTAAATAAAGTTGATTATGCAGCAGCAGAAAAAATTGTAGCAAGATCAAGTTTATTACCACAAGTTGATGCATTTGCAACATATGGAACATCAAAAGAGAGCCATCATGTTAATAATAGTTTTGATAATGCAGAGTGGAGAGGTGGAGTTTCTGTAAAATGGGATGTGTTTTCATTTGGAAGTGGAATTGATGAGTATAATGTGGCAAAAAACAATGAAAATATAGAATCTATAAACAAGGATTTAACATCAGATAATATAAAACTATCTGTTACAAAAAATTATAGAGAGTTAATACGTTTGCAGCAGCTAAGAGATTCTAGAAATAAAGCTTTAGAAGCAGCAACAGAAAACTTTAATATAGATACAGAAAGATACAATGCTGGATTAATTTCAACTGTAGATTTTTTATTATCAGAAAGTCAATATAGACAGGCAGCTGTAGATTATAACTCAGCGGTGTTAGATTATTATGTAGCATTTGAAACATATAGATCTTCGCTTATATAGTATAAAAAATAATAACTGGAGGGGAAAGTAATGAAAAAATTACTAGGAATATTAATATCATTAATACTAGTTGGATGTGGTAATGGTAGCGCAAAACAAAATTCTAAAGAAAATTTAGGTAAAAATATTAAAATAGCTGAAATAAAACCAGAGTTGATAACAAGAATGAATATATCAAGTGGAATAACAGAACCTTTAAACGAAGTTAAAGTTGTAACTAAAACAGGTGGAACTGTAAAAAGTATAAATTTTAAAAATGGTGATAAAGTAAAAAAAGGACAAATTATATTAGTTTTAGAGGATCAAGAGGTACAATCAGCTTATTTAAAAGCTCAAGCAACATACATTTCTAATAAAGCAGATTTTGAAATAAAGAAAAAAAATTATGAAAAGTTTAAACAACTTTATGATAAAAATCTTATATCAGAAGATGAATATTTAGCTAAAAAAACGGGGCATTTACAATCTGAAAGTGATTTAAAAAGTTCTGAAGCGATATATCTATCAGCTAAAAAAGATTTTGAAGACTTAGTTGTAAAATCAAAGCTAGATGGAGTTGTCACAGATTTAAATTTAAAACTGTATGAAAAAGTACCTTCAAATAGTGACCTTGTAACAGTTGTAGATACAAGTAAGATTCTTGTAAAAACAGGAGTTTCTGTTCATGAAATAAGTGAACTATCTGTTGGAAATAAAGCAGAGATAGATTTAGAGGGAATTGGAGATAACTATTTTGGTAGTGTCTATGAAATAAATCCTGTAGCAAATAAAGATAATAAAAAATATCAAATAAAGGTAG
>NZ_CAMQXC010000122.1 GCF_947038635.1 uncultured Cetobacterium sp.
AATATATCCTAGATAAATAAAAAAAATCATATAAAAATAACTTTCATTTATTTTTAATAAAGTAAAATATGACAATCCTAAAAATAAAACAAATTCTTTATTAATTCTATACTTATTTTTTAATAATAAATATAGAATTAATACTTGAAGTATTGTAAAATTTAATTTTAGCATAATATTAATAATACTCATTAAATTATCAGTTAATATATTTAATATAATTTCTGTAAAACTAAAAATATAAAAAAATATTTTTAATAAAATATTCGAGACTATATATTCCTCTGCATTTTTTTTTATATTTATTATTTGATTTACTTCAAACCTTTCCATTTCATCTCCTTCTTAAATTTTCAATGCTTCTACTATCTCTATATCCCCAATTTTTTTAACTGGGTAGATTCCAAAGAGTAGTCCAACACCCATTGTAAGAACAAGCGCTCCTCCCATTTTAAAAATATTAAAATATGGTGGTATTTTAAGTATAACCCCAACTAAATATGATGAGAAAATTCCAACTCCCACTCCAAATGCTCCACCTAATACCACTACCATTATAGCTTCCATTAAAAATATCCCTTTTAAAGTTCTCCTATCCATACCCATAGTACGCAGTATTCCTATGTATGATCCTCTTTCACGCACAGAAGCAGCAATTAGATTTAACACTCCAATTCCTCCAACTGTTAAAGCAATAAAAGAGAGGATAAATAGGCTTTTACTTACAAAACCTCTTATCCTCTCCACTTTCCTATAGACATCTGGCGTTTCTAAAATCCTAACCTGGTCGTACCCAAACCGAGACCTATTAAGCTCTCGAAGTATCACTGGTATATATTCCACCACATCCTCATCTTGTGGAAAGGAGACAACTAAGGTATTGTACGTTCTCCTTCCAAAGATTCTTTCAAAAGTTTCATCACTTAATATGACTCTGTCCCCTATTTTCATGGTTTCAAAGGGGCTCTCCTCTTGATACAAATCCCTAACTATAAAATTCCTTTTTCCAATATCAGTTGCTAACTGTACTTTTTCCCCTACTTTCCTATTTAAGAACTGTGTTTTATCTAATACTACCTCTCCATCCCTCAGAATCGGTAGATTCATAGCTCTTAAAGCTTTTTTGCTATATCCCCTAAATAATGTATTTTCAACTAGCCCTCTCTCCTCAGGAAAAACTCCAAACTCCACAAAAGGTAGTCTTTCTACAATTTGCAGATCCCTTTTACTAAGAGTTCCTCCCCCTATAAGAATCCTATTTCCTCCTATAGCTGAAAGATCACTATCTATTATATTTTTTGCTGCGTCACCTAGTGATATTGTCATAACCAGTGCTGATGTTGCCACCACCACAGAGATAATAGGAAAAAGTGCTCTTGTTATATTTCCCGTGAGAAATCTATAGCCCATCCAAAATTTCATTTAACTCACAGCCTTTACTCTTTCACCACTATTTACTTTAAATGGATTTATTACAACCTCTGTTCCCAGTGGCAGATTTAAAACTTCATAATCTGTTGATGTTTTAGCTCCTAATTTTACCTCTGTCTTACGAACTCTTCCATCTTCAACTGTATACACAAAGTTTTTATCTCCCTCCTCTATTACAGAGAAAGAACTTACTGTTGCTACACTTCTTGTGGATTCATTGCTAATTTCCACATCCGTTATAAATCCAGGTTTTAAATTATTCTCTTGAGTAATTTTTACCTCTACCTCTATAACCTTATCTTTTTTTCCACCTAAAATACTTTCACGAGCTACACTAGAAACTCTAGATACAACTCCCTCATAAGTTAAGTCTCCTTCTGATGATGAACTTCTCACTATAGCTTTTTGCTTTGGAGAAACACTATTAGCTTGATACATTGGCACTTCAACTTTTACTGTACTCTCTCCCTTCGGTGATATAGATAATAATCTTTGTCCACTTTGCATATTACTTCCCTCTACTACATCTATTGCTGTAATAACTCCTGCCACAGGAGCTTCAAGTGGTTTTTTTAGCTGTTCAGCACGACGAACTAAAATCTCATTATTTAATTGTAGTTTCTCTAAGCTTGATTTTAACTTAGCTTCCTCTATCTGTAGTTCTCTAGTTAAACTTTCAAAACTCACAGCTGATAGTTCAAACTTTTGTCTATTAAGATCTAAATTCGTTTTTAAATCTTCTAGCTCAACCATCTTTTTATCAGCTTCAGTTATAGCTCTATTTGCTTCTGTACTAGAGACCCCATCAGCAGCTAGTAGTTTTTTATAAGCTTCAGCTTTATCTCTTAAAGTTCTAGCCTCGGCTGTTATAACTGGAAGACGTCTCTCATCCCCTTTTATCTTTTCCTCTAAGTTTTTCATCTCAAGTTTTCTATTATCTAGCTCTAACTTTAGTGATCCCCCTTCAAGGTCAGCTATTCTAAGACCAATATCCTTTATATCTAGCTCATTTATACGTAACTCTTTATCATTTTCAATTACACTCTTTATACTAAAAGTCAATAATCTATCTCCGGCTTCCACCTCTTGTCCAACTCTTGCAAAGATAGACTCAATTAGTGATGGAGCTTCTATATAAACTGGGACAACATCTCCTGGTGCAACTATTCTTGCATAAAGCACAGAGCTTGATAGATTCCCAATCTCAATTTTTGAAACTTTAACCTCTTTTCCAGATATTTTATTTAAAACAACATATCCTCCAATAGCTAGCACTGCAATCACAGCACCAATCACAATTTTCTTGTTCATAAATCTCCCCTATTTATAAAGATTCTCATACTCTATCACTGCTAAAACCAGTGATCTTTGAAGTTTATAATAATCCTCTTCAGCTGTTCTCAATTGATTTACTGAATTTAGATAATCAAAAGTTGTAACTAATTCATTATCATATCTCAAGTTATCAATTTTTAGATTTTCTCTTAGTAGCTCCACTCTTTTCTTTTGAGCTTCACTCTGTCCAGCTAATGATTCTATCTCTCCAAGCTTGTTTCTCATATCTAACTCTATCCCTTGGATATTGTTATCATATTTTATTTTAGCTTGCTCAAGAGCAAATTTTTTCTGATTTACAGTATCTAGTGTTCCACCCCATTCAAATCTATAATGGAATCCAACTTCAATTATCCCCTCATTCCTACTAACAAGTTTATCACCAACTCTCTCTTTAAATTTATGAGATGGCTTTACATAAAATGCTGGATAAAGATCTGCCTTTGCTATTTTCACATCATACTCAGCTATATCTACCATTAAATTTTGAGTTTTTCCTAAAGTTGTATTTTTAGGATCTTTAACTTTTTTAATAGTTCCAATCGATTTTAAATAATCTATAGCATTAAACTCATCTAACGTTATAGCTTTATCTAAATCATATCCAAGTAGTTGCATTAAAGTCTCTTTAGATGCTCTTTCTCTTTGAGCATTTTGAAGATTTAGTGCTCTATTATTTTCTATGTCCGCTTCAACTTTTAAAACTTCAGACTTTGGTATCATCTTATTTTCTTTATATAACCCATCAAGTCTATTACGTTGTTTTTGTAGTGCTAATATTGTAGATTCAGTAATCTCATACTGTTTTTTATAATTAAGAGCTTTGAAATATTCATCTACTGAGGCCTCTTGCCAAGTATAAACAGATAGCTTTGAGTTTTCCTTTGCTAATTCTAATTCACTTTTAGATTTTTTATACCCATACATCATTCTTCCCCCTTGGAAGATTGGTATATATGCCTCTACCTCTTTAAATCCTACACCTTCATCTTTTACAATTTGCCAGTCTTCCTCAGTGGAAAAATTAACTGGAGGAAGTATAAGATTTTTAAGCGCCTTATTTTTTCCCTTCTCTTTTATCTTTACATCTAACTCTTTAACTCTAACCTCTGGATTGTTACTTTCAACTCTATTAAGAATCGCTTCTAACCCAAGTCCCTCTGAGTATGTTCCTAATGAAAAAGCTAAAAATCCAGCTATTAGATTGTGTTTCCTCATTCCCCTTTTCCTCCTTTGCTAGCTTAGTAAAGCTAGTCATTCTCCCTATCCTTTTCTCTCCAATCAACTTTCTTAGATTTTCTAAATCACATAGACTATAGCCCCTTCTCTTTATCCTATGTGCATCACTTCCTAAAAAAGCTATATTTCCATCTTTCAGCAGTCTAACTATGTGTTTAGGTTTTTCCCCACCTATATTTACTTGAAGTTTACATCCTAATCTTTTCAACTCCATAAGATCACTTCCTCTGAAGTGATTATATCTCTCCACATGTGCTACCACTGGAATATATCCCATATCTATAACTTTTTTTATCATATGTTTTCCTACACTTGGTAGTGTATATGGTGAAAATTCCACTAAAAGATATCTGCCCTCTATTGTGTTATATCTTTTTTCTCCCAATGTTTTTGAGATATTCTCATCTAGATATATCTCATTTCCTCTATGTAACTTTATATTTAAATTAAGGTTCTGACACTTCTCTTTTAATATTTTAAAGTTTACATCATAATCATTGTTACAAAATCTCCCTTTTCCATAGTGAGAGGTTAAATAAAACTCACTAAAACCTAACTCCATCCCCTTTTTAATCATCTCAATAGATTCATCTAAAGTTTCTGGTCCATCATCTACTCCAAAGAGTAAATGACTGTGGATATCTACCATCTTTTCCCCTTTTGATCCCCACTTAGTTGCCTCTTATAATCTCTTTTTAATTTTTCAATAAATCCCTTAAACCCTTTTTGAGGCTTATATGCTCTAGCAAGAGTTTCCCCTTCCTCTGTATAATAATCCTTGTAATATGAGTAGTTATTGTTATAATATCCATAGTTTCCATATGACAATCCATTTTTATCAACTTTATTTACAACAAAACCATACATATTAGCCTTTGCATTGTTTAACATTGTTTTTCCAAACTCTAACTCACGCTTAGCAACTTGATCATATGCCACAACATAAACAACTCCATCACAATGCTTTGACAGTATTGCTGCATCGCTTGCTACAATAAGTGGTGGTGTATCTAAAACTATTGTGTTGTACTCTTTTTTCAAGCTATCTAAAAGAGTTTTCATCTTATCCCCTAAAAATAGCTCTGTTACATTATGAGCTACATTTCTTGTAGGAAGAATATCTAAATTCTTTTCAACCTCTCTTAAAATTACATCTTGTACTTGTTCTTCTCCAGAAAGAACTGATTCTAATCCGTTATTAAAGCTAACTCCAAAACTTTCATGAGCTCTAGGTCTTCTAATATCGCAATCTATAAGTAGTACTTTTTTACCAGTTATTGCTATACTCATGGCATAATTAGAAGCTATAGTGCTCTTTCCCTCTTTTGGTGTTGTACTTGTAACAAGCACTGTTCTCTCCCTTTCCTTCTCATTTAAAAAGTGCAGGTTTGTTCTAATAACTCTAAGAGCTTCATTCATCTCATGGTTATTGGCATCTTTAAAAAATAGTTGCCTCTTAGTTCTATTCTCCATCTTTACCTCCATCAACTAGAGAAAGATTAAAATCTGGAACCATTCCAAGCATAGATGTTCCTAAAATTTTCTCTATATCTTTTGGTTTACGCAATTTACAGAAGAAAAACTCCACTATAAATGCGACCATACATCCTATCATAAGTGATAATACTGCTGATATTACAATTATAAGTCCTCTCTTTTTAGGTAACGCTTCTTTTGGAATCTCAGCTAGTTCAACGACCTTTATATTTTGAAAGTTCATAACCTCACGAACTTTTAACATAAACTCATTTCCAATCTCATTTACCACTGCTGCTGCTAATGCTGCATCTCCATTTTTATACGTTAATTTTAAAAATTCTGTATTTCCAACAGGCTCTATTATTACATTTCCTTGTAGTTCATTCAAACTAGCTAGTAAGTCATATTTTTTTATTACGTTGCTTAGAATTACTTTACTTTTTGCTATTTCTGCATAAGTTGTTACAAGTTTCTGATTTACTGATAACTCACCACTTTCTAGTGAACTCGCACTAAAGTTTCTACCACTTGATACCATCATTGTTATCTCAGCTTTATATACAGTTGGTCTAGTTATTGCAAAGAAAACTCCCAGTGCAAAAACTGGCGCAGCTATCAATACTATTAATTTCCATCTTCTTAAAAGCGTAAATACAAGATCCATAAGATCTAGTTCCTCTTCATCTTCATAGAAATCATCTTCGTAAAAATCCTCTTTTCTCCTCATCCTTCTCCCCATATTTAAATAAATTTCATACATTTTAGAATACTATATTTTTTTTCAAACCTTTCTACTATTCATGTATTTCATATTTTTAATACATCAAAAGTCTATTTCTCTACATGAAGTATCATAGAAAAAAGCTGCCCTTCTGAACAGCTTTTCCTCACTTCTTAATTATTAATAATTATTTTCGTGTTGCTTTCAGTGTTTCTTAAATAACTTTTTTATTTCTAAATTTTCTTATTTGTAGCTGTATGGTGTATTTTGGCTACTTGTTAAAACTACTGCTCCTGTA